>WLGZ01000053.1 GCA_009702945.1 Actinomycetota bacterium
GATGAATTCGCGCTTTATGACCTGATTTGGAAGCGCACAGTTGCAAGCCAGATGGCTGATGCCAAGGGAACAACTGCAACGATTCGTATCGGTGCAACCAGTGGGGATGGCCGCGATGCTGAATTCTCAGCCAGTGGAACTGTGATTACTTTCCGTGGCCACATGGCTGCTTATGACGATGCTGATGAAGACCAGGACGAAAAGAACGAAGCTCGCCGCCTGCCAGCACTAAAGGTAGGGGATTCAGTAACTGCAGTTTCCTTGGAACCAAGCGGTCACTCCACAAATCCACCAGCCCGGTACACCGAAGCCACTTTGGTTCAAAAGCTGGAAGAACTTGGTATCGGCCGCCCTTCAACTTATGCCGCAATCGTTAGCCGCATTATTGACCAGGGTTATGTGTGGAAGCGCGGCAGCGCATTAGTTCCTCACTTCCTAGCATTCACAGTTACGCGTTTGATGGAAGAAAACTTCACGCAACTTGTTGACTATGACTTCACCGCATCACTTGAAGAAGTTCTTGACGAAGTTGCTAATGGCGAACAAGGACGACTTGAAGTTCTAAAGCGTTTCTACTTCGGCGAAAAAACTGAAGGTTCAATTTTCCCTGGCCTTGCTCCACTTGTTTCGGTCTATGGCGATATTGATGCCCGCGCAATGGCATCACTTCCGATTGAAGGTCACGAAGGAATTATTCGTGTTGGTAAGTATGGTCCTTACCTAGAACGTGGTGAAGGCGAAACTTTGCAGCGTGCAAACATCCCACAAGATCTTGCGCCAGATGAAATGACAGCAGAAAAAGCTGAAGAACTTTTCAATGCACCATCGGGTGAACGTGAACTTGGTGTGGATCCAGAAACTGAGCGCGTAATCTTGGCGAAGACTGGACGCTACGGTCCGTACTTCACTGAAGTATTGCCAGAAGGTTCACCTAAGAAAGAAAAGCCTCGGACTGCATCGCTGTTCTCAACTATGGATGTTGAACAAGTAACTCTTGATGATGCACTTCGAATGTTTACTTTGCCACGTGAAATTGGGCTAGATCCAACTGAAGGTGAGCCAATTACTTCGCAGAATGGTCGTTACGGTCCGTATTTGTTAAAGGGTAAAGACTCCCGCACTTTGCCAGATGAAGAATCAATCTTTGGCTGCACGCTTGAAGAAGCACTTGCACTGTTTGCGCAGCCAAAACTTCGTCGTGGTCGGGGACAGGCAGCCGGTCCACTAAAGGTTGTTGGCGTTGACCCATCAACTCAAAAAGAAGTCGTGGTTCGTGAAGGTCGCTTTGGTATCTACATCACTGATGGTGAAACTAACGCATCACTTCGCGGTGGCGATTCGGTAGAGACTATTTCGATTGAGCGCGCATCTGACTTGTTAGCTGAGCGTCGCGCAGCTGGGCCATCCGTTAAGAAGCCAGCAGCTCGTAAGGCTGCAGCCAAGAAGCCGCCAGTTAAGAAGAAAGCTACCGCCAAAAAGAAGGCTGCCAAGAAAACCGTTGGAACTACCAAAGTAATTAGTGGTGCCGCAGCAAAGAAGGCAGCAGCAAAAACTAAGACCGGTGTTGGTTCAGCGCCTGTCGAATCTGACGTCACACCAGTTGGCTAGAGTTTGAGTCGTGGCTACCGGATTGTTTATTGCGATTGAAGGCGGTGAAGGCGCTGGAAAATCCACGCATTCAAAGCGCCTTGCGGAGTACCTGCAATCACTTGGACATGAAGTAGTTCTAACCCGCGAACCTGGTGGCACTCCAACTGCCGAAAAGATCCGCAATATTTTGTTGGATCCAGAAATCACTGACATGCCAGATCACACTGAGGCTTTGCTATTCGCAGCTTCGCGCGCAGATCATGCAGCTAACTTGATTCGTCCAGCGCTGGAACGTGGTGCCACGGTTATCTGTGATCGCTACTTTGATTCATCCGTTGCCTATCAAGGTTTCTCGCGCGGACTCGGCGCTGACAAGATTCGTGACTTAAGCCTTTGGGCAACTGGAAACTTAATTCCAGATTTCACCATTTACTTGGACGTCCCGCATGAAGCAGCGGAACAGCGCATGGATGGCACAGATCGCATGGAAATCCAGTCTCGCGATTTCCACGAAGCTGTGCACCAAGCCTTCCGTGACATTGCGGCGGCTTCGCCTTATCCAAACGTAGTTATTGATGCGACCGCACCAAAAGATGATGTTGCAGCTGCAGTGCGTTCTGCAATTGACGGAGCGCTCGCATCGCGATGAATGTTTTTGATTCCTTGATTGGTCAAGAGCATGCCGTTGAAGAAATGAAGCACGCTGCAACCGACGCTGCGAAAGTTGCAATCGGTGAACGTGGCGATGCTATGACACATGCTTGGCTAATCACAGGCCCACCAGGAAGTGGTCGCAGCACACTTGCACTTGCATTTGCTGCATCACTCATTTGTCCTAATGGTGGTTGCGGCGAATGTATTGACTGTCGAAATGTTGCAGCAGGTGTTCATCCTGATGTGGAACATATTGTCCCTGAAGGAATCAACTACAAAGTTGAAGCAACTCGAAACTTAATTGAACGCGCGTCACTTCTTCCAACTCGATCGCCGTGGCACGTAATTGTGGTTGAAGACGTGGATCGATTCCGGATTGATGCAGCTTCAACTTTGCTCAAGTCACTTGAAGAACCACCACCAGCAACAGTTTGGCTACTGTGTGCCCCAACCGTTGATGATGTGTTCCCAACAATCCGTAGCCGTTGCCGTCACGTTGCATTAACTTCTCCAACGTTCGCTGCGATATCGCAGCAATTAACTGCGCGGTTTGGTATTGATCCAGCGATGGCAGCCTGGGCAACTCGCGCTGCGCAAGGTCACATCGGCCGTGCTCGAGCACTTGCCACCGATGAGAGTGTGCGACTACGCCGCAAACAAATCTTGGACATCCCAACGAATCTTCGAGTTGTCAGCTCATGCTTTGATCAAGCAAACAAGATTGTTGCCAGCGCAAATGCTGATGCGGATGCCATCGTGACACCGCTTGATCAAGAAGATGATCAAGATATTCGCACCGCATTTGGAGAAGGTGCTGAAGGTAAAGGCCTCAAGACTGTTGAGCGACAGATGAAGAGTGCGCTGAAGGATTTAGATGATCGGGCAAAGTCTCGCCGCCGCCGAGTATTGAGTGATCAATACGATCGAGTTTTGTTAGACCTCACTGGGTATTACCGGGATGTCCTAGTGATTCAATCAGGTGCAGAAGTCGAATTGGTCAATGAAGAGCTACGTGAATCAATTGAGCGCGTTGCAAGTGTTGACGATGAATCAGCAACCTTGCGAAGAATTGCAGCGATTACCGAAGCTCGCGATCAAATCGTGGCCAATGTAAACCCGCTTAATGCATTTGAGTCATTATTGGTAAGCCTGCGAGATCCACGGCTTACCGCAATTGTTGGATAGTTTCGCGATCTTCTGACTCTGGTTTAAGGTCGAGATAGATACTTTTTGGGAGCGTTCTTGCGGAAATTTCTAGCCATAGTCCTTGCGATCTTTGTGGCAATCGTTGCAACTATTGGCTACCAAATGACCCAATCGGATCCAGCAGATAGCAGTTCCCCAAAGCCAAGCGCATCAGTGCCACAGGGTGATGGACTGGATGGTTACTACGCTCAACAACTTGAATGGTCAGACTGCAACGATGGTTTTGAGTGCGCAACATTCAATGTGCCAATCGATTACGCAAATCCAGCAGATGGCGCAATGCAAATTTCAGCTATTCGAAAACTAGCCACTGGAACTGCTCTAGGATCCTTAGTTTTGAATCCAGGTGGACCAGGTGGATCAGGAATCGAATACACAACTTATGCCGAATATGTAGTCAGCGATACTTTGCGCGAAAACTTTGACATTGTTGGCTTTGATCCACGTGGTGTCGGGGAAAGCACTCCTGTTGAATGTTTGAACGATGAGCAAACTGAAGAGTACATTGCACTTGATGGTTCGCCTGACGATCTAACGGAAATTGATCAAGCGCAACAAATGGCAGAACTTTTTGGCCAGACATGTGCAGCTAACTCTCCAGATATCTTTCAGTTTGTTGACACCGTGAGCGCGACCAGAGACATCGACATCTTGCGGGCATTGTTGGGTGACGAAAAGTTGAATTGGCTAGGAAAGAGTTATGGCACTTTCTTAGGTGCAACTTATGCGGATCTGTTCCCAGACCGAGTTGGTCGAATGTTGCTAGATGGTGCGATAGATCCAACGCTTACGAATGAACAGCTTTCTTATGGGCAAGCTCTAGGTTTTGAACTTGCACTGACGCGATTTGTTGATGACTGCGTAACAAAATCAGATTGTCCTCTCTCAGCAAGTGGCGCAGCGGGAGTTTCCGAAGTCGGAGACTTACTAATTGCACTAGATGCAAATCCCATAACTTTGGATGACGGTCGGTTGTTTACCCAAGCAATGGGAACGCTAGGTGTTGTTGGATCGTTGTATGACAAGCAATACGGTTGGCCGGAACTGCGAACAAATCTAGGTCTTGCATTTGATGATGATTTTTCAGGTCTTGCATCCAGTGTTGACTTTTACACCGGTCGACAATCTGATGGCAGTTATAAAGACAACTCAAACGATGCCATTGCAGCTGTGAATTGTTTAGATCGTCCAGATCGTGCCACAACCGAACAAACAGTTGCACTTGCGAGTGAATGGAAAAAGGTGGCACCTAACTTCGGTGAGTACTTAGCCTGGAGCAACATAAGTTGCAGTTACTGGCAGGCCGAAGCCACTGGTGTTCCAAAAGAAATCACAGCACCTGGAACTCCAACAATCTTGGTTGTTGGAACGGTTAACGATCCAGCAACTCCATATGCCTGGAGCCAGGCTTTGGCAGCTCAGTTATCAAAGGGAGTCCTGCTAACCCTGGATGGTGATGGGCATACCGCTTACTACCAAGGTTCAAAGTGCATCGATGAAATAGTCGATAACTTCTACTTAACTGGCGAAGCCGAAGATGGAATTACTTGCACCGACGGTCCTTAACTTTCGTGCGTTAGAGTTAAAGCAAGTCACTGTAGAGATGGAAGTCAGCTAATGGAAAACCAAAAAGTCAGTTATAGACAAACTGCTTGGATCCTTGTTGTTGGCGGAATCATCGGCATTTTCGCATCTATTGAACTGATTATTCAAAAAATCGCAGTACTTAGTAATCCAGACTTCGTACCTAACTGCGACATCAATCCTGTGCTTTCCTGCGGTTCGGTTATCAGCACTGAACAAGCATCACTCTTTGGATTTCCGAATCCAGTTCTAGGTGTAATTGGTTTCACCATTGTGATTATGTTTGGCGCCCTGCTATTTGCAGGCGTTGAACTGCCAAGATCAATGTGGCTTGGACTAAACATTGGCGCGTTGGCTGGAATGGTTTTTGTCATCTGGTTAGTAAGCCAAAGCCTTTATGTAATTGGTGCGCTTTGCCCATGGTGCATGGTGGTTTGGGCGGTAACAATCCCAATCTTCTGGCAAGTAACAACGGACAACCTTGCGAGCGAACGTCTAAGTCTTGGTAAATCGCTTTCCGAAATAATCGTGACTTTGAAGTGGATTCTTGTTGGTGCAAGCTACTTAATTATCATGGCTTTGATTTTTGTTCGCTGGCAAGACTTCTGGCTTAAGTAATTTTCTTCCTCTGACGACATTTCATTAGACTCTTACTACGCAATAACGTTTAATTGCGTGACGCCACCTTAGCTCAGGGGTAGAGCAACGCACTCGTAATGCGTAGGCCCAGGGTTCAAATCCCTGAGGTGGCTCGAGTGAATCATAGATTCACACGAGCCTCCATATGGGATTTGGGAGGAGCGTAGCGACGGTTCTGACAGGTGGCTCATACGGTTTTACAAATTCTGTTTAAAGAATTCGATTGAGCGCTGCATCGATAATTCCCACTGCGGCTCGAAAGCGTGCCCTTCACCGTCATAAACATGCAAAGTGACATCTTTATCGAACGCTTGCATCTGGCTTGCTGCTCGCTCAGACCAAGCTAATTGACAAGTGTTATCCGCGGATCCGTGGTGAATCATGATTGGATCATCGATTTTGTCGAAGTAGTTTTCTGCTGAAATCCCAGCCCAAAATTCTGGACTGTCTTCCGGACTTCCAAATCTCTCGATGATCGGGGTTGCAACTGCTGGCATGTTTCGACCCCATTTGTTGAAGTTATCAACGTAGTTGGCACTCACGGGTGCATACAAAACAATTGCGTCATATTCATTTGGAGCAACGGTAGCTACGTTGTAACCAATTCCGCCACCCATTGATCGACCAAGGTAACCAATCTTTTCAGTATCAACTTGTGGCAGGCCTGATGCGCGAAGGGCACGGGCAGCTGCAATCACATCAATTGTGTAACCCAAACGTAAGGTCGAGTCGATGTTTGGATCATCGTCGCTTCCAGCATGATTTCGATAATCAGTATGTAGAACTATGTAACCCTGGTTAGCTAAGTAATCTTGCTCGCGCTTCAGACCGCGTCCCGATGTGTAGATGTCAGTATCTATGTAGCCGTGTCCCAGAACCAGAGTTGAAAAAGGACCTTCACCTTTGGGGATGTTCATGATTCCCGAGATCGTGAATTCATTTGCTTTGTAAGTAATCGGATGCCTTGTATAGGTAGCAGTACTGCCAATGGCATCGCCAACTACCAAATCGGTTCCAGTAATTTCGGTTTGCATAAGTGCAGGTAATGAAACTGGATCAAATACTTCTTCAGGGGTGGCTGAAGCGGCTGGAAGGCTTGGTTCGTTACTTGGTGCTGATGAGCTTGCCGACTCTGTTTGTCCGGAGCAGCCAGCAACCAATAGGGCGGCTACGAAA
>WLGZ01000054.1 GCA_009702945.1 Actinomycetota bacterium
GTTTCTTATCTAATCTGCACAGTAAGTAATTCCCAACTAAGTCAATAAACCAAGGGGTTAATCGCTAACCACTTATGCTTGATCCACTAGCAACAATAGGAGTAATAATGGGCGCAACCGCAGCCGTAACAGATGCATCGTTTGCTGACGATGTATTGAAGAGTGCCAAACCAGTACTGGTTGATTTTTGGGCTGAATGGTGTGGCCCGTGCAAAATGATTGGTCCAATCCTGGAAGAAATTGCTGCCGCACACGGCGACAAACTAACTATCTTGAAATTAAACGTTGATGAGAATCCAGCCACCGCCGCTAACTACGGTGTGACTTCAATTCCAACCATGAACGTTTACCAAAATGGTGAGATCGTAAAGCAGATCATTGGTGCAAAGCCAAAGGCGGCACTTCTTTCAGATCTTGCTGAGTTCATTTAAGTAACTAATGACAGTAACGATCCTGCGACGCGGCGATCAAGGGCCGGCAGTAACAGAGGTTCGTGATCGGCTAGTTCGTCTTGGGCTCTTAAGTCCTGATGCCAGCGCAGCAGTAGATGTTTTTGATGACATCTTGCTAGCTGCGCTGCGCTATTTCCAACAGACTCGTGGTTTAACAGTTGACGGCTTAGTTGGTCCACAAACTTTTCGCAGACTCGATGAGGCGCGCTGGAAAATTGGCGATCGTGTTTTGAGTTTCACGCCCGGTCACGTAATACATGGCGAAGATGTTGCGCAATTACAACAACGTCTAATTGAACTTGGGTTTGCGTTAGATCGCGTTGACGGTATCTTTGCAAAAAGTACTGACTCAGCAGTTCGCGAATTCCAACGCAACGTTGGTTTAGATGTCGATGGAATTTGTGGGCCAGCATTCTTTCGCGCGTTCCAAAGACTGGCTCGAACTATTGCAGGTGGTAGCCAAGAACATTTGCGCGAACTTTCTACCGTTGCCAATTTTGGAAAAACTAGAACCGTTGAAACTTGTTCGATCTTGTTAGATCCAAGTGACTTGGATGAGAAATTAGTAGGCAGTGAGTATTCGCATTCTGATATCTGCTGGGATATTGCGTCTCGACTTGAGGGTCGATTGGGTGCCATGGGAACACTCGTCTTATTGACCCGGCCGCAAGGAGGCAAAGTTGATGGTGAGCGCACCAGGGCAAGCCTTGCCAATGACAGCAATGTCGACTTGATAATTGGTCTGGGGCTAGATCGCCACAACAATCCCCTGGCCCAAGGTGTTGCCTCGTATTACTTTGGCCACGAATACTCCCGCTCAGCTACTGGCATGAGACTGGCAGAGATAGTTCAGGAAGAAATCAGCTCCCGAACTTCAATTGCAGATTCAAAGTCGCATGCCAAAACCTGGGATCTATTGCGCTTAACTCGTATGCCCAGCATCAAAGTTGAATTGGGTTACGCAACGAGTCCGCATGACAGCGAGTTGTTATCTCAGGCTGAAACCAGAGACCAAATTGCCGCTGGATTAAGTTCGGCTGTCACCCGAATTCTGGCACCTAGAATCGGTTAGTCTCGTTATGTGACCTAAGTCACATTTATGGGTTCCTACACAAGTTGTTCACATGTGTGTAAGTGAATTACTTAAGCGGCTCGCCAAACATGCCACGTTGCTTTGGGTCAATGACTTCAACGATTCTTTGCAGATCTTCCAAGGTCGCGAACTCAATAATGACTTTGCCGCGAGACTTGCCGACCTGGACTGTAACCCTGGTGTCGAGTCGATCAGAAAGTCGATCTCCCATTGATTTAAGTCCAGGAGCGCTGATCTTGCCACCTGACTTCTTGGCAGTTGGCTTAGCTGGTTTGTCATCTTGTCCGAGTGAAACTATTTCTTCAACCGTTCGCACCGAAAGACCTTCGGCAACAATTCGACTAGCTAAGCGCTCAATTGCTGCGGCGTCCTTGAGTCCAAGTAAAGCTCGGGCATGACCGGCTGAGATTACGCCAGCGGCAACTCGGCGCTGAACTGCTGGGGGCAAGTTAAGTAGTCGCAGAGTGTTAGAAATCTGTGGGCGTGAACGGCCTAGACGAGTTGCTAGTTCGTCTTGAGTGCCACCGAAATCCTCAAGTAATTGCTTGTAGGCTGCGGCTTCTTCAAGTGGAGTTAAGGCAGCCCGATGCAGGTTCTCTAGTAACGCATCTCGCAACATCTGGTCATCGGCAGTTTCGCGGATCAGAGCCGGAATCGTTTTAAATCCGGCCTTTTTGCTGGCGCGGAGGCGTCGCTCGCCAGCTACAAGTTCGTATCCCCCGCCTTTAGCTGATCGCACCACAATCGGTTGCAGTAATCCAACTTCTTGGATCGAGTGAACTAGCTCAGCTAGGGCTTCATCATCAAATACTTGGCGTGGTTGTTGGGCATTTGGAACTATGGATCGGATTGGAAGTTCAGCGAAAGTAAGTCCAGCGATCACAGCTGGGGCTTGACTGGTGGTTTGAGTCGCAGGCGCTGTCGACTTAGTCGCTGCCTTTGCTGGGGCTGCGGGCTTGGCAGTGGATTTACTTGCCGGAGCTGCTTTTTTAGGTGCTGTGCTGGCAGTCTTCTTTGCTGGTTTGGCGCCAGTTCCACCTTTTGGCTTTGCGGTCGTAGTTTCACGTGAAACATCCGGGATCAAGGCTCCTAAGCCACGGCCTAGGCTTTGTCGTTTTGCCATTGCATTAACCCTTCTGCTTACGTTCGGTGATTTCACGGGCGGCAGCTAGATAAGCCACTGCCCCAGTTGATCCTGGGTCATATGTCATTACCGATTGCCCAAATGATGGGGCTTCGGCGACATAAATCGATCTTGGAATTACGGTTTCTAGGACTTTTTTGCCGAAGTAGCCGCGCACTTCCTCAACTACTGAGGCGGAAAGGTTGGTTGTGGAGTTATACATAGTCAGCAAAATAGTGCTGACTTCTAGTTCCGGATTTAGGCGTTCTTTGGCGAACTCAATGGTGCGAAGCAATTGCTGGACACCTTCAAGGGCGTAGAACTCGCACTGGATTGGGATCAAAACCTCTTTAACCGCAGCTAGGGCATTAATCGTCAGCATTCCTAGGCTTGGTGGGCAATCAATGAATACGTAGTCCATTTCATGATCAGCCAAGAAATCAGCCAGGGCTTGCTTTAGCAGGAATGGCCGTTTTGCTTCATCCACAGTCGAAATAAGTTCAATGTCTGCACCAGCTAAGTCCAGAGTTGCTGGCAATACCCATAGGGAATCAAAGCCTTCGGCAGCGCTCATCATGTCAGCGATTGCTTCGCCATCTAACAAAACATCAAAGGATCCACTGGCATCTTCATAATGGTCAATTCCAAAGGCGGTACTGGCATTTCCTTGTGGATCAAGGTCAATCACTAGAACGTTCAAGCCCGCAAGAGCCATAGATGCGGCCAGATTTACCGCAGACGTGGTTTTGCCTACGCCACCTTTTTGGTTGGCAATAGTGATGATTCGGGTTTGTTTTGGCTTGGCGAAAGTACCTTTAAGTCCACGTCGAACGTAGACTGCCGCAGCCGCAGCCGCAGCTAAAGGTGTGTCTTCTTCATCGGCGTACGCCATTTTGCCAACCTAATTTCTTAACCCCAGTATTACTAACTTGAGTCTTAAGCGTAGGGCAAATGCCTGACGCTTATGTTAGGTGGTCACCCGTACGACGGTGGTCTGTGGATCCACGACGCCTTCGCCACAAAGTACGATTTCTGCCTTGCGGCCCTTGAGGATTTCCTTGGCATCAGTGATTTCAGTTGCCGCCGAGCTGCCCTTCATGGCCAAAATCTGTCCGCCTTTAGTGGTTAATGGCAGTGACCAGGTAAGTAATTTCCCAAGTGGGGCAACGGCCCGGGCAGTAACAACGGGCGCAGTATGGCCTTTAAGTTCCTCGGCTCGGCCACGAATAACTGTTACTTGGTCAGTTAAACCAAGGTCTGTGACAACTTCCTTTAGGAATTCAGACCGGCGCATTAATGGTTCAATCAAACCCATTGTGATATCTGGTCTAACTATCGCTAGAACTAAGCCCGGTAAGCCAGCCCCGCTGCCAATGTCAAAAACCTTTGAGTTGGCAGGGATAAGTTCTTCAACAACTGCACAGTTAGCAATGTGGCGATCCCAGATTCGATCTACTTCTCGTGGCCCTAAAAAGCCACGTTCCACACCTGCTCCGGCTAACCAATGCGCGAATCGGGCAAGGTTTTCCGCAGCATCTGGGTAAACCTCGGTGATTTCTTTCACTGAATTAGTCTTTCGATAAATGTTTCACGTGAAACGTGAAACTAGGCCGGAAGTACCACGATTCGACGTTTTGGTTCTTCGCCCTTGGAAATGCTAGATGCGCCGGCTTCGCCAACTGCGTCATGTACTACTTTGCGCTCAAAAGCGTTCATTGGCTTTAGTTCAACTTCTTCGCCAGTTTCAATTGCTTTAGCAGCAGCTTCCTTTGCTACCTCAATTAGCTTGGCCTTAACTCCGGCGCGATGGCCTGAGATATCCAGCATTAATC
The DNA here is from genome assembly GCA_009702945.1 of Actinomycetota bacterium. GTDB lineage: Bacteria > Actinomycetota > Actinomycetes > S36-B12 > UBA5976 > UBA5976. Next base: position 4,501 of record WLGZ01000054.1, read on the forward strand.
GGGAGCGTTCGCCAGTTTCGCGAGTTACCGCAAGGCGAGTTAGTTCTTGAATTGCATCTAGAACTTCACCTTTTTGGCCAACAAGTTGAGCTAGGTCTGCGCCAACAATGCTTACAGTTGCGCGATCATTTTCAACGTCCATGTCGATGTCGCCATCAAGGTCTGCGATGTCTAATAGACCTTCTAAGTAATCTGCGGCGATTTCGCCTTCTTGTTCAAGTAGTGAGAGTTTTTCAGCCATTTGGTTTGGCCTTTCTGTGTTGGAAATCTAGTTTGGGTAGTGGCTTTGTTTCACGTGAAACTATTTGCGTTTCTTTTTAGGCTTCTTTTTAGGTTGCTGGCGAGTGACTTTAGCTTCTGGCGTCGGCTCGATTTCGGTAACGGATTCAGGGTTCTTCTTAGACTTTTTTGCAGCTCTTCGGGCTTCAAGTGCATCAAATGCTGGGGTTCCAGGCTGTGGACTATTTCGGATTACATAGAACTGTTGGCCCATAGTCCAAAGGTTTGTGGTGAACCAGTAAAGCAATACACCGACTGGGAAATTGATGCCGGTGACCGCAAAAATGATCGGGAATACATAAAGCAAAATCTTTTGTTGCTGCACCATTGGGTTGTCAGGTGCGGTGTTTTTAACGATCAATTGACGCTGAGTTAGGAACGAAGTGAGTGTCATTAAGAAGATCAAAATTAAGGTGACCCAGAAAGTTGCGGTTGGGTTTGCAGTCTCAGCTCGGTTCATGAATGTGCCATAAATCGGAGCGCCAAGGATAGTTGCGTTTCTAGCTGACTCAACTAATTCGTCAGTCAGCACACCCTTTGGCTGGCTCATTGCAATGCCTTGCAGTACAACGAACAAGGCGTAGAAGATTGGGGCCTGCGCCAAAATTGGCAAGCAGCTAGATAGCGGGTTGGTTCCGGTTTCCTTGTAGAGCTTCATTAGCTCTTGGGATTGGCGTTCGCGATCACCTTGGTATTTCTTTTGGATCTCTTTAACCTGCGGCTGAATAATCTGGAGGTTTCGCTGGCTCTTAATCTGCTTTACGAAAAGCGGGATCAAGATGATGCGGATCAAGATAACGAGCATGACGATGGCAAGGCCCCAGGCCCAACCGCTGTCTGGAAGGAACACTCGGGAAGTTAAAGAGTGGAACGAAACTAAAACCCAACTAACCAGAGTTTCTAGCCATACCAATGGATTAAGGCTCATGCGCCAATAACCTGCCTATCGTTATTAGTTGAAAGTTCAATTACTTCTCGGTTGGTCCAAGTTCCTTTTGCGGGAATGTATTCGATGCCGCCAGTTGCCCATGGGTGACAGCGCAGCACTCGCCAAGCTGCAAGCATGCTGCCTTTGCCGGCGCCATGAACTTTGATTGCTTCAAGTCCGTAGTGCGAGCAAGTCGGGTAGTAGCGACAAACTTGACCGATTCGCGGGCTCAACAGAATTTGATAGCCGCGAATAATGCCAACCAGGATCGCCACAAAAAGCCGGCCAAAGGTCAGCGCCCACAAATTCTTTATCGAGTTAAGGAATTGGCTCATGACTTAGCCAATTTTGAAAGAGCGAATTTAAGGTTCTCGGAAAGCTGGGAAAAAGTTGCCTGATTGGCCTCTGGTAAAGCTCTAACAACAACGTGAGATCCGGCTGGGAAACTACCAATTAGGGGGGTGATTGCGTGCCTTAGTTGGCGGGTGACTTTGTGTCTAACCACTGAATTTCCAACGTTTTTACCCACAGCAAAGGCCACTTTTGTGTGTTCGCTTGAAGATTGAGCCACGTGTAGAACCACCAATTTTGCTGAAAACCTTGTGCCTGATTTCATAACAGCTGAAATTTCCGAGGACTTACGCAACCTCGCCGAGGCGGGAAGCATTTACTTGGAGCCGCAGATTAAGCGGAAAGCTTTGAGCGACCTTTGGCACGGCGTGAGGCAAGAATGCCACGGCCGGCGCGAGTGCTCATGCGGTTACGGAAACCGTGCTTCTTGGCACGACGACGCTTATTTGGCTGGTAGGTGCGCTTTGTCATAACTGACACTCCAAAAGGAAGTAGGGATGAGGCGATTGGCCATCGGACATCCACGAATTTCTAGGTTCGTGAACATTCGACGAGGTGCACATCGAACTCGGTATTAACTCACTAAAGATACGGGTAGTTAAGGGTTTCGGTCAAACTCAAAATCCGAGTTGGCTTCCTGTGGAAAACAACTTGTCAGGCGGTATCCACAGGCCGTAGTCTGCATAGTCCGAGCCTGTGGAAATCAATTATTCCCCAACTGCAAACTTGGACTCAAGGAGCGAAATGGAAGATCTGGACCTTA
>WLGZ01000055.1 GCA_009702945.1 Actinomycetota bacterium
CGACCTGTGAATACTTGACCATCTTCAAGTACTAGGACGGCTCGGGTCATGCGTTGAGTTCTCCATTCAGCACAGTTGGTTTACCGCGATAGAACGTTGCAACAACTTTGCCGGGAAGGGTGCGTCCTGCGTACGGGGTATTTCGGCTTGCACTTACAGTCTTTCGTGCGTCGACTTCTTGAATTGCACGGGGATCAAAAATTACCAAGTTTGCTGGTGAGCCCACTTCGATTGGCTGACCTTGGGTGCTGACTCGACCAATCTGGGCTGGTGCTACTGACATTCGATCGGCAACTGCGGCCCAATTCATTAGACCGGTCTGGACCATAGTTTCGTAGACCACACTTAAGGCGCTCTCTAGGCCAGTCATGCCAAATGCGGCTGCGGTCCATTCGCAATCTTTGTCTTCGGAAGGATGTGGTGCGTGATCAGTTGCCACGATGTTGATCGTGCCATCGGCTAATCCTGCGCGAACTGCTTCGACATCTGCTTTGGTGCGAAGTGGTGGGTTCACCTTAAAGATCGGGTCATAAGATTCCACGACATCGTCTGTGAAGTACAGGTGATGTGGAGTTACTTCAGCAGTTACGTTGATTCCACGAGATTTTGCCCATCGAATGATTTCAACACTGCCTGCTGTTGATAAGTGGCAAACGTGCAATCGCGAACCAACATGGTGTGCCAGCAGCACATCGCGCGCGATGATTGCTTCTTCAGCAACTGCTGGCCAACCGGCAAGACCTAACTTGCCTGAGATAACGCCTTCATTCATTTGCGCGCCTTCAGTCAATCTTGGTTCTTGGGCGTGCTGAGCTACAACACCATCAAATGCCTTGACGTATTCCAGAGCGCGTCGCATCAAGGCTGCGTCATGTACACACTTACCGTCATCACTAAACACTCGCACTGCTGCAGCGCTATCAGCCATCGCACCAAGTTCAGCCAGAGCCGTACCTTCAAGTCCCATAGTGACGGCGCCGACTGGACGAACGTCTACTAATCCAGCTTCTTGCCCAAGTCGCCAAACTTGCTCAACAACACCTGCGGTATCTGCAACTGGATTGGTGTTCGCCATTGCGTGCACTGCCGTGAATCCACCCATTGCCGCAGCGCGACTTCCAGATAAAACGGTTTCGGCATCTTCGCGACCTGGTTCACGTAAGTGCGTGTGCAGATCTACTAGTCCTGGCAAGGCAATGCAGCCTGAACCGTCAACAGTTTGGTCAGCGGTTAAACCTTTACCGATTTCAGCGATCACACCATCTTTGACAACAATGTCAGTTGGCTTGCCATCCAGAATTGCGACGTCTTTGATCACATAACTTGGTTTTGCACTGCTAGTCATTACATTGACTCCGATCCACCGAGAATTAAGTACAGGACAGCCATGCGCACGCTTACGCCATTGGCAACTTGCTCGACAATCACCGAGCGTTGGGAATCCGCTACGTCTGCAGAAATTTCCATACCTCGGTTCATTGGACCAGGGTGCATAACGACTGCAGACTCAGAAAGTCGATTCATTCGTGTCACATTCAAGCCATAGCGATTGCTGTATTCGTGAGCATTTGGGAAGTACGCGGCATTCATGCGCTCGCGTTGCACGCGAAGCATCATCACTGCGTCGGAACCTTCCAGGGATGCATCGAGGTCGTATGAGACTTCGCAATCCCAATCTTCAACACCATAAGGTAGCAAAGTTGGCGGGGCCACTAAGCGCACTTTGGCACCGAGGGTATTGAGTAGCAAGACGTTTGATCGTGCTACGCGACTATGCAGTACGTCGCCCACAATCGTGACGTTGACACCCTTTAAGTCACCTTCACCATTGCGAAGGTGGTTGCGAAGCGTAAAGGCATCTAACAGTGCTTGGGTTGGATGCTCGTGCGTGCCATCTCCAGCATTTACAACTCCGCCGGAAATCCAACCCGCGTTTGCTAAGCGATGAGGTGCACCACTGCTGTTGTGGCGAATCACAACGGCATCAGCGCCCATTGCCTCTAACGTCAATGCGGTGTCTTTCAGGCTTTCGCCTTTGGAAACGCTTGAACCTTTAGCCGAGAAGTTGATTACGTCTGCGCTTAGTCGCTTGGCGGCAGCTTCGAATGAAATTCGAGTACGCGTTGAGTCTTCATAGAAGAGATTTACAACTGTACGACCGCGCAATGGTGGAAGCTTGCCAACACCTTGCTCAGTTGCCGCAGCAAGTTGCTTAGCGGTATCCAGAACTAGGATCGCATCTTCGTAACTTAAGTCTGCAGCGCTTAATAAGTGCTTCATGATTCACGCTCAATTCGAACTTCGTCGATACCATCGTGCTCGACCAAGTTGACTTGGATTTTTTCGGATCTGGAAGTTGGAAGATTTTTGCCAACGTAGTCTGCTCGGATTGGGAGTTCGCGATGACCGCGATCGACTAAGACGGCTAGTTGAACCAGTTGCGGGCGGCCGTGTTCAGAAAGCGCATCTAGTGCTGCTCTGATGGTTCGACCTGAGAAGAGAACATCATCTACCAAGATCACTAAGCGATCTTCGATGCCTTCAGGTGGGATCGTGGTTGGAAGTAAGGCGCGGGCTGGTCGGGAGCGAAGATCATCACGGTACATCGTGATGTCGATGGCTCCAACGGAAACCGGACTGCCTTGGATTGCAGAAATCTTGTCACCAAGGCGCGTTGCAAGTGATGCACCTCGGGTTGGAATTCCCATCAAAGTTAAATTGCTGGCACCCTGAGTGCGCTCAATAATTTCATGAGCTAAACGGGTGAGGGCGCGAGATATATCGCTGGAATCTAGGACTACGTGTCCTTGTGGCTCAAAGTCGTGCGTCATCTTCTTACCTCCTTTCCTGCCTCACGGGACAGGTGTTAAAGGATGGCGTGCTTTCAAGCTTTCATTACTGTAGCAGGCTCAGGCGTTATTTGCGCCATGCCCCAGTCTGTGAACCCGCATACCGTTAGTTGAGCCAGGAACACCAGGCGGGACGCCTGCGATAACCACAATCGGGTCATGCATTTTGAAAATTCCCAGATCCAATAGGACTTTGTCCAGCTGGGCCACCATTTCATCGGTATGCGAAACCCCAGGAACTAGGAAAACTTCAGTCCCCCAAACTAATGAAAGTCGATTCCGCACATCGTCATTCGGTGTGAATGCCAGCAATCGCGTACGGCTTCGGTGTCTGGCCACGAGACGCGCAGAACTTCCGGTCTCGGTAAAGGCAACCAAGCTCACTGCATTGACGTGACTTGCCACATCTACAGCAGCTAGACACATCGCTTTTGCTGTATCGCCTTGGGCATCATCAGCAAGCTCTGGCAAGGATTCAAGGGCTTCAGTTTCGATGTGACTGATAATTCGACTCATAGTTTGCACTACGTGGATTGGGTCAATACCAATACTGGTTTCTCCCGAGAGCATTAAAGCATCGGCGCCATCGAGGACAGCATTTGCAACGTCACTAGCTTCAGCGCGGGTTGGTCGATTAGAACCAATCATTGATTCAAGCATCTGGGTTGCCACAATTACTGGCTTGGTTGCAGCGCGGGCTAATTCGATTGCGCGCTTTTGTACCATCGGTACTTGTTCCAGCGGAAGCTCTACACCTAGATCACCTCGTGCCACCATGATGCCATCGAATGCATCGATGATTTCCTTTAAGTTATCGACGGCCTGTGGCTTTTCAATTTTGGCGATAACCGGAATCCGGCGACCTTCTTGATCCATGATCTTATGAACATCGGCAATGTCAGCAGCGCTTCGGACAAATGAAAGTGCGATCATGTCAACGCCCTGTTTGAGAGCCCAGCGCAAATCCGAAATATCTTTTTCGGAAAGCGCTGGAACGCTAACTGCAACACCAGGCAAATTGATTCCCTTGTTGTCGCTTACAGTTCCAGCTTCAGTAACGCGCGTTTGCACAGAGTCAGAGGTAACTTCCAGAACTTCTAAACCGACTTTGCCGTCATCAATCAGAATGCGATCGCCAATCTTGCAATCACCAGGCAAACCTGAATAAGTAGTGCCACAGATAGTTGCATCGCCAGCAATATCGCGAGTTGTGATCGTAAATGAATCGCCCAGATGCAGTTCTACTGGGCCAGATGCAAATCGACCTAACCTGATTTTTGGACCTTGTAAATCTGCAAGGATTCCAACACCTTTGCCCGATGCGTTTGAAGCATTACGAACCATCTCATATGAGCGGGCATGATCTGCTTGCTCACCGTGTGAAAGATTAAGTCGCGCAACATTCATGCCAGCGTCGACGAGATTTTTGATGATTTCAGGGGAAGCAGTAGCCGGACCTAACGTGCAAACAATTTTCGCGCGGCGCACAATTTTTCCTAACCAGAGATTACTTCTAGTTTACCGCCTGCAAGAAGCTATTGCTTTGGTTTGGCTCGACGTCCGCGTGGTTTGGATTCGCTGGTCTGAACTGCAGATGAACTATTGGTTAGCGACTCTGAATTTTCGGAAACCTTTTCGCCCGGTGAAACTGCAACCGCTGGCTCCTGGCCTTGGATAACTAGTTTTCCACCAGACATAAGTTCGCGGCCTGGATTCTTTTCACTTGATCGCACCAAGTAAAGCAGTGCTAAAGCGCCAATAATTAATGCGGTCCAAACATTGAAGCGAAGTCCAAGTATGTGGCGGGCATCATCAATTCGCATGGTCTCGATCAAGCCACGAGCGGCGCAGTAAAGCGCAGCATAGAGCGCAAAGACTCGACCATGTCCCATTACGTATCGCTTATCAGCCCACATAATAAAGAACCCGATTGCTACGCAAGCAAGTGCTTCATACAGAAAAGTTGGGTGGAAGGTTTCAAATTGCGTGAATTCAGTAGGTCGGTTTTCAGTTGCGATTTCTAAACCCCAAGGCAACGTAGTTGGGCGACCAAAAAGTTCTTGATTGAACCAGTTGCCTAATCTTCCAATGGCTTGCGCAAATGCAATGCCTGGAGCAATTGAGTCTGCAAAAGGTGCAAACGGAACTCCGAGTCGTTTAGCGCCAATCCAAGCACCTACTCCGCCAAGAGCTAAAGCTCCCCAGATTCCTAGGCCACCTTCCCAAATTCGAAAAGCTCCTAAGAAGCCCTTGCCACCTTCGCTGAAGTAAAGTTCCCAGTCAGTTGCCACGTGATAAATCCGGCCACCGATAATTCCAAATGGCACTGCCCACATTGCAATGTCCGCAACTTGTCCATCTAGTCCACCACGAGCAATCCAGCGCTTATTTCCTAGCCAAACCGCAACGAAGATTCCTAGCAAGATAAAGAATGCGTAAGCCCGAAGCGGCACTGGTCCAAGTTGCCAAACGCTTTGCGAAGGACTTGGAATAAAAGCTGGAATGAAATGCATTGTTGAGTTAAATCACTTAGCTCTTGGTAGCAGCTTCGATGGCTGCAGTGAGCTGAGCAGGATCAAACAAAACATCGCCACTCAATTCCGTGCCATCAAGAAGTCCAGTAGGTGTGGATGACACGCCTTCGGAATCAAAAGCATCGTATGAGTTTGCAACCCAACCGGCATACTTTTCTGAAGTTAAACACTCAGTGAACGTATCGAGTTCGGCACCAGTTATGCCAGATGATTCTGCAATTGAAACCAAGGTGTCATTCGAGAACCCTGTTCCCTCTTCAGCTGGTTGGTTTGAGAACACGCCTGCGTGAAACTTCTCTGCAGCTCCCGCATCAACTGCACAACCAAATGCCATGGTTGCGCGTTGGGAAGAATTTGGATTTCCAGCAGCAGTGTTGGAAGAAAGTAGATTCTTATCTAAGAAAATAGTTGGACGATATTCAACGCGAACTTTTCCAGCGTCAATTAGACCTTGAATCGCAGCACCTGATGCTTCTTCAAAACGGGCACAAGCCGGGCACTGGAAGTCTTCCCATAGTTGAAGGACTGGAATCTTGTCTGCATCAGTTGCAGTCCAAGCCGATCCAACTTTTACGCCGTAAGTATCGGAAGTAACGCCAGTTGGCAGAGCTGCATCTGTTGGCACTACTGCATCTTTATTGGAAAGAACTGGAATCGCGATCAACGCGGCCATAACAGCGACTACAACTAGCCCACCAATGATGCGAATCTTGCGCTGACGCTTTTGTTCAATTGCAGCGGCTTCCTGACGAGCTGCAGCGGCGGCGGCTTTGGCGGCTTTGGCACTCATGTTTTCTTGTGACACGAAAACTCCATTAATTAAGGTTGCTATTCAAGTGAAAACTTACATTCCCTTAATTATGTCGCACTTTTTCAAGTGCTGGAACTTGCTAAAAAGTAAGCAGATTTAGCGGGCTAAGCCTTTAGAAAGTGCCTGCGCTAACGCCTTCGCGCCAGCTGCGCCATCCTTCTTGATCGCAGTAACAAATGCGCTACCTACGATTACGCCATCTGCATACTGGGCAATCTCATGAGCCTGTTCTGGTGTGGAAACACCAAGGCCAACAGCTACTGGCAGATCGCTATGTCGTCGGACTTTTGCCACGAGTCCTTCAATCGCATCTGAAATCGAAGTGCGTGCGCCGGTAACTCCCATTACGGCGCCGGCATAGATGAAGCCTGTAGTTGCGTTTGCGACTTTTGCAATTCGTTCGTCGGAACTGGAAAGTGCAACCAAGAAAACTCGATCAACATCATGTGAATGAGTTGCCAAAATGCAGTGTTCGGCTTCTTCTGGAGTTAGGTCAGGTGTAAGAAAGCCAACAACACCAGCAGCATGGAAGGC
>WLGZ01000056.1 GCA_009702945.1 Actinomycetota bacterium
AAAAGTTCTGTACATTTTTAATTTAGTTTTGTACAATTTATTTATGAGCACAATGTCAGTTACAGAAGCCCGCGAGAACTTCAGCGAGGCCATTGCAACATCTGCTGTAGAAGCGGTGTTTATTCAAAAGCATGGCGAGAATGCTGCTGTGCTGATCAGTCCTGAGCGTTACGAAGAACTTATGGATGCGCTGGAAGAGATTGAAGACATGGCAGCATATGACTCTGCCATGGCAGATCCAAGTCCAAACATTCCGTGGGAAGAAGTTAAACGCCAACTCGGTCTTGCATGATTTATAAAGTTGTTTTTAAGGGCACCACTCTCAAGCAACTTAATAGGTTGCCTAAAGCTGACAAAGCAAGGATAAATGCCGCAATTGAACTGCTAAAAACCAATCCAGTTCCTCCAGCAGCTAAAAAACTACGAGACCGCCCTGGTTATCGAATTCGGGTAGGCAACTATCGAATCATTTACCACTTTGAAAAGTCCGAGATTCAAATACTGATACTAAAGATTTCGCATAGAAAAAATGTTTATCAAATCAACTAGATAGCGTGTGGGAGTTTTGCTGACCACTTCTTGAGGTCAGCGATGTTCTTTTCCGCGTTAACCAATTGCTTGCGAACTGATGCTGGCGCAGTTCCATTGATTGTGGAACGCGAATCCAACGAGCCCTGGACCGTTAGTACTTCACGCACTGCAGGTGTCAGGCTTGGATGAATCGCTGCAAACTGTGCATCGGATAGACCGTCAAGATCAGTCCCCTGCTTTTCAGCTTCGCGAACGCAAGCTCCAGCGATCTCGTGCGCTTCTCTAAATGGAACTCCCTGACGAACAACCCATTCCGCAATGTCAGTCGCTAGTGCAAAGCCATCGGGAGCGCTTGCCAACATCTTTTCGGTATCGAACTTAAGTGTTGCCACACAGCCAGTCATGGCAGGAAGCAATAAGTGCAATGTTTCGATGGCGTCAATTACGCTTTCTTTGTCTTCTTGTAAGTCGCGGTTGTATGCAAACGGCAGACCTTTAAGGACGGTCAAGATTGCAGTCACATGTCCGATTAAGCGACCAGACTTTCCGCGAGCTAATTCAGCAACGTCTGGATTCTTTTTCTGCGGCATGATCGATGAGCCCGTTGACCAAGCATCATCCAAAGTTGCCCAGGCAAACTCGCGAGATGTCCAAAGACAGATTTCTTCGCCAAGGCGCGATAGGTGAACGCCGATCAGGCTTGTGACGAACAAGAACTCAGCAGCATAATCGCGATCACTCACGCCATCGATTGAATTTTCGACAACACCTTCAAAGCCAAGATCCTTAGCTAGCGCTACTGGATCTAGATCCAAGCTAGTTCCCGCCAATGCGCCACTGCCCATAGGTGACTTCGCAGTTCGCTTATCCCAATCGGCAAACCGATCAAGGTCGCGAGCAAACGCATGAATGTGTTTTGCCAATTCATGTCCAAATGAAACCGGTTGTGCGTGCTGCAAGTGAGTGAAACCTGGTGCTGGGTGATCAACGTGCGCCTGGGCTTGCACTAACAGCGCTGATTGCAGGTCACAGACCGCCACAGCCAACATGCGAGCGTTATTACGCAGATACATGCGCAAGTCAGTCGAGACTTGATCATTACGGCTACGGCCCGCACGGAGCTTGCCGCCAACTTCTGGACCAATGGTTTCGATTAAGCCGCGCTCAAGTGCGCTATGAACATCTTCATCTGCTGGGGTTGGAATGAATTGTCCAGATGCCGCATTTTCCAACAAAGTATCAAGGCCAGTAAGCATGGTTTTTAGTTCATCTTTGGTAAGCAAACCTGCGCCATGAAGTACTCGGGCGTGAGCCTTACTTTGCGCAATGTCATAAGGAGCGAGTACCCAATCGAAGTGAACTGATGCGCTGAGGTTCGCCATGGCATCGCTAGGGCCAGATGCAAAACGTGCGCCCCAAAGTCTGGCGTCGCTGGTGTTACTGCTCACGATTGCTCTCCTCTAATTCACTTCTATTGTCTCGGTTGCTTACGCTCTTGCTAGGTCTTGAAGTTCTTGACACACCGTTGCTCCCCCAGCAGGATCGCGAGTCACCAACATCACGGTGTCATCGCCGGCAACAGTTCCAATGATCGAATCCAAACCACTGCGATCAATCGTTGAAGCTAAGTAACTTGCCGCACCTGGCGAAGTTCTCACCACCACGATGTTGCCCGAGTAATCAACGCTGGCTGCAAGCTCGGACATTGCGCGGGAAAGACGGGAAGCATCTTTGGTTATTGGAGTGCCAGTGCCATCATCGGGAATTGCATAACTTAGCCCACTTGCGCCTTTGGCAATCTTTACTGCGCCAAGGATCTCAAGATCGCGACTTAATGTGGCTTGCGTAACCGTCACGCCTTTGCGAGCAAGCAAGAAAACGATCTCACCTTGTGACGAAACGTCATTAGTTGTGATGATGTCTTGGATCAACGCTAGGCGCGATGCACGATTTGTCATTTGGTGACCTGCGTTCCTTGGTCACTTAAGTTTCCAACAACGCGAACCGTAGGGATTCCGCCTTCGATGGCGCGCAGGCAGGCTTCCATCTTTGGCACCATGCCGGATTCAAGTTTTGGCAATAGCGCGGCTAATTCTGATGCGGTCATTTTCGCAATCAACGAATCACGATCTGGCCAGTTGGCATAAACCCCTGGCACATCTGTCAGCATGATCATTTCTTTGGCATCAAGTGCGATTGCTACTGCCGAAGTTGCAGTGTCTGCATTCACGTTGAACAACTGGCCATCTAATGCGCGAGCTGCGGTTGAAATAACTGGAACTTCACCATCAGCAACTCGTGCGCTGATTGCGCTTGCATCAACGGCAACAACTTCGCCTACCAATCCAATGTCCTCTTGAACGCCGTCTACTAAAACTGTGCGATGTTCTGCGGTAAGCAGTCCGTCAACGTCGCCTGGCATTGAGACTGCGGAAACTTTGCTGGCGTTCATTGACTCAACAAGTTCTTTATTGACTTCGTTAACCAAGACATCGCGAACAACTTGCACGGATTCCGCAGTTGTTACTCGGTAACCACCTTTGAATTCCGAAGTTATGCCAGCGGCCTTCAAGCCAGCTGAAATTTGTGGTCCACCGCCATGTACTACAACTGGTTGCGCGCCAGATTTTGCAAGCTGTTTAACGCCAGCGATAAATGCGGTCATGGCATCGCCATCAACCATCGCATTGCCACCAAATTTGATGACAACCGTCATGGCGCAACACCGATCGCGGTAAGTCCTGCCGTTTCTGGATAGCCGCAAATTAGATTCGCATTTTGGACTGCTTGTCCCGCAGCGCCCTTAATCAAATTATCGATAGCAACGATTACTGTTGCACGATTAGTGCGGTCGTCTTTGACGACTTGAATGTGAACGGCATTTGAACCCAGTGTTGATGCAGTAACTGGCAACTGGCCTTCTGGCAATACCGTTACGAACGCTTCACCTTCGAAGTACTTGGTCATGACCTCGCGCAATTGTGCGCCACCGAGTTCCGTCTTTGCACTTATGGTCGCAAGGATTCCCCTTGGCATTGGTGCCAACATTGGAGTGAAGTTGATTTGAACTTCAGTGCCCGCTAGCTTGCTTAAAGTTTGTTCAATCTCAGGTGTGTGCTGATGTGTGCCACCAACTTTGTAAGCCGACATCGAGCCTGCAACTTCGCTATTAAGCAAGTTCACTTTCGCGCCACGGCCAGCACCAGATGTTCCAGAAGCGGCGACCACGATTATGTCCTTGACATCAACAGCATTAGCTGCAAGTAGCGGCGCTAATCCAAGTTCAATTGAAGTGGCGTAACAACCAGGGTTTGCGACGCGAGTACTGCCAGAAATCTTTTCGCGCGTGCCATGGATTTCTGGAATGCCATAAGTCCAAGATCCGGCGTACGCTCCCCCGTAATAGGTGTGCCAATCTTTGTCATCTTCAAGTCGAAAGTCAGCGCCAAGATCAACGATGCGAACTTCAGCTGGAAGTTGTGCGATTAATTCAGCAGATTGTCCGTGCGGCAAAGCTAGGAAAACTAAGTCATGACCAGCAAGTGCTTGCGGAGTTGAGTCCGCAAATGCTTTGCTCGCTAGTTCGGGTAATGAGGAAAACTGTGGGTGCACCTGCGCCAAAGTCGAGCCAGCATTCGAGCCAGCTGCGATTACACCCAACTCAAAATGTGGGTGGGCATGAATAATGCGGATTAACTCGGCGCCGGCGTATCCCGAGGCCCCAACAATGGCTACTTTCGTCATGTGCATAACTATACGCATAATTGCATAAATACACAATAATCATTGTGTATAAGGATTAACGAAGGCTGGCACCAAAGGATTTAGCAGCAGCATCTACTCCGGCTTGGCGGGCAGCAGCTACTTCTTCAGCAGCAAGAGTTCGATCTTGAGCGCGGAATCGCAGGGCAAATGCCAACGACTTATGACCCTCGGCAACCTGGGAACCTTCGTAAACATCGAATAGCCGAATGTCTTCGAGCAACTCCCCGGCAGCATCGCGAACCACATTCAAAACATCGGTAGCCGCAACATCTGCTTTAACAACGAGCGCGATGTCTTCCTTTGCAACTGGGAAAGTCCAGATTGCTGGAGCGGATGCAACAACGTTTGCTGCTGCAAGTAGCGCAGAAAGATTTAGTTCCAATGCAACTGCGCGTTTTGGTAGACCAAGATTTTCTAAAGCTCTCGGCGCAAGTTCGCCGGCGTAACCAATTAGCTCGCCATTGATTGAAAGCGCAGCACAACGTCCTGGGTGCCAAGGTGCGTTATCCCCTGCGGCTACTTCAATCTCAACGCCAAGTTCAATGCCAAGCGCTAACGCAATATCAATTGCATCGCTCCACGCTGCTGGAGTTGGCTTTGCACCTAGTGCAGCAGGCTTAAGTGCACCAGCTAGCAACACACCTAAGTGAAGTGGTTGTTCGGGAAGTAATGCTTCCAAGGCAGCAATGTCAGCCGCGCTTGGGCGCTGTAGTACTGAAGGGCGTGGTGGATTTGTTACACCAGTTGCACTCTGTTTGGCAGAAAGCAAACTAACGGAGGCAATTTCAAACAATGCAACATCGGTAAAGCCTCGTGAGATGTTTCGAGCAAGCGCTCCAGTTAGTCCCGGTAGCAATGTTGTGCGCATCAAAGGTTGTTCATCAGATAGCGCGTTTGCAAGCTGAACTGCGTGACGACGAGAATCTTTAGCTGGAATTCCTAGGGCATCGAATTCAGCGACGCCAACGAATGGATAGTTACGAACTTCAACTAGCCCGCGACCAGCAAGGTGCAGTCCAGCGCGACGTTGTAGTTTTTGTAATTCAGTTAGTCCTCGACCAGCTGGCGCGGTCGGCAAAGTTGCTGGAACTTTTTCATAGCCATCAATTCGAATGACTTCTTCAACCAAATCAATTGCAGCAGCTAAGTCTGGGCGCCAAGTTGGTGTCCGAACTGACCATGGCGTCTTTGAAGAATCAACTGAGCAGCCAAGTGAAACCAAAATCTTTTCCACGCTTGCTGCATCGTAAGTATGTCCAGCAACTTGGCCAGGCAGACTCGGATCAAATGAAATCAGGGTTGGATCTGGTGCTTGTTCAACTCCAGAAGTTCCTTCAAAGCTTGCTCCCCCGTGCTCGATCAATAGCTGAGCAAAACGGGCTGAGGCAACTGGTGGCAACATGCGATCAACACCGCGCTCGAGGCGACGGGATGCTTCCGAGGAAAGTTTGTGACGACGACTCATCTTTGCAATTACTGCCGGATTGAAGTGCGCAGCTTCCAGCACTACTCGCGTAGTTGTATCTGAAATCTCGCTGTAAGCACCACCCATAACACCAGCCAAGGAAAGCACGCGGGCATCATCGGCAATGACTAAGTCTTCAGTTGTCAGATCGCGCTTTACGCCATCCAGAGTTTCTACCGTTTCGCCGGCTTTAGCCCAGCGTGCTCGAATCGTTCCGGTGATCTTGTCCGCATCGAAGGCATGAAGTGGTTGACCAAGTTCAAACATGACGTAGTTAGTTAGATCTACGGCAAGGGAAATTGAGCGAACTCCGACCGCAGCCAAACGGGCCTTAATGAAATCTGGAGTTGGCGCTGCTGGGTTGTAATTACCTAGCGTGCGAAGTACTAATAGATCACAAGCTTGGTAATCATCACTGGCTGCCGGAATAACAGTGCCACCAGCTTCTGGCAGATCGGCCAAAACTAAACCTGGATCGCTGAAGGAAACACCTTGAGAAATTGCAGCTTCTCTTGCCATACCGCGCATACTCACTGCATAACCGCGATCTGGAGTAACTGAAATGTCTAGAACTTCATCGCCTAATCCAAGGATTGGGAATGCGTTGTCGCCAGGCGTGGCAGATCCGGCTGGCAAAATCAAAATGCCATCGTGCTCATCGCCAATTCCAAGTTCACGAACTGAACAAATCATGCCATCAGAGATGTGACCGTAAGTTTCGCGAGTTGCAATGGT
>WLGZ01000057.1 GCA_009702945.1 Actinomycetota bacterium
AAACTGAACCATGTCGGGGGCTTTGCCGCCAAAGGCATTTTCGTTGCACGCAGCCTTGGCTGCTACTACCCCGCTTTCTACATCGGGGTACGGACCAATGGCTAACCAAAGTGGCATTCCAACGTTGGCATTCCCAGTGATTTCAAACCAGTGCACCGGAGGCGCGTAAATGCCAACGGGATAACCGGCGGGCGTTAAATCAATAGCAAGCTCAGTTAGCACTTGAACTGCGCGGTCCGCACCACTCCAAGTGTTGTAAGTTTCCACATCTAACCAAACTGGTGTCCCAGGTTTGATGTCATATTTATTCAGCCGCTTTAAAGTATCGTTAGCGATTTTCTTTCCGTAGCGAACTGGAGATTCATCTCCAGGGTCAGCAGTGTTTATGTAAACCGCAACGGCATCCTTAGCTAACGCCCAATCCCATTGTTTCTGAAAGCATTTGTTTTCACTAAAGGGTTTGCCGCCATTCAGACCGATGATTGCGTAACCCACATACTTACTCGGCAACGCACCTTTGCATTGCGGATAACTTATGTCATATCCACTGTTGTCGAGTTCGAAGCTAAATGGTGTCAATGCCGGTTGGGTGGCTGTAATAACAGGTCGGCCATCAACATTTTCAATAGTTAATGGCTCTGGATTCAACCACGAGTTAACTAATGAGAATCCAACTAATCCAGCTAGGGCAAGTGCCCCAACTGTTACTAAGAACCCAAAAAATCTACGCAAACTTTATTCGATCGGACCGGTGTTGGCCTCTGGGAAATAGTTCTGGCCAATTCCCGATGAGCGCTTTGGAATCATGACAGAGCGAACCCATGACATGACTTCGGTACCATCTTGATTAATTCCGCGGGTGCGCATAGTCAAAATACCAAAGTCTGGACGTGATGATGAACTGCGCATTTCAAGCACTTTACTTTCGGCGTACAAAGTATCGCCAACATAAACTGGGGCAGTTAACTTAATGTCGGTCCAACCAAGGTTGGCAACTGCATGCTGACTCATATCAAGAACTGACATACCAAGCACAAGAGCGACAGTGAAGCCAGAGTTCACAATGATGCGACCTTCAGCGATCGGATTCATCTGGGCATAGTGCTCATTGAAATGATTCTGGTTTGTGTTAACGGTTAGCAAGGTGAACCAGGTTGAATCAGCTTCAGTGATTGTGCGACCTAGCGGATGTTGGTAAACGTCTCCAACAATAAAATCTTCGGCGAAATTTCCAATGTCAGCTTTGTGAATAGTCATACCTAAATAATGCCCTAACCCGAACTTGAGCGCTTACTTACCCGTTGTCTTGGCGACGATCCCAGCGATCTTCTAGGCCTTGCATGAATCCACCAGATGTTGAAGTCTTACTTGCAGCTCCTGGCTTTGTGGCCGCTGGGCTGGATTTTGCACCCAGGTTTGCAAAGTAAAAACCGGACACAATTGCCAAGAAACCAACTACTCCAAGCGCTGGGATGGAAAGTGATACGGCGGCTAGCAGGCTGCCAATTCCGATGACTACTCCTAGTACGGCAATTCCGATGCTCTTGGTGGCAATTCGATTAGTCATTGACCCACCGAGAGCAGAGGCAAATCGTGGGTCTTCGCTAGCTAAAGCGCGCTCCATTTGTTCGAGCAGTTGCTGCTCGCGATCTGATAGTGCCATGTGCGCCCCCTTACAACTAGTGCCTATAACTAAGACTACGTCTGGTTTGAAGTTTTCGAAACTTTAATGCCCGATTTGGCCGATCTTGGCTAAATCTTATGAATTTAAGCCAATTTTCAGGATTCTGGCTTGATTAATCGGGCTGGTTTCACCGCGGAGTTCCCAAACTTCAAAGAGACCTGATCCATTGCTTCTTCGGCCTCCCGCCAACCTGAGTCCCGCTCCGAAAACTCCAGCTGAACTGAGGATTCGCTGGTTGGAACTAGTCCGGTAGCCCGCACTCCAACTAACCGTATTCGAGCTCGCTGTAAATGCATGGCTTCAAACAGGCTTTTACTAGTCGCGTAAATATCAGTTGCTAAGTCAGTTGATGACGGCAGAGACTTACTTCTAGTTACTGAAGTGAAGTCTGCGAATCTGACTTTGATTGTGATGGTGCGAGAAAAGTAGTTCGCAGCACGCAATCGTTTTGCGACCTTGTTACTCAGATCCAGAATCTGGGCCAGGATTTCTTCTGGGTCATCAATGTCTGATTCAAAGGTTCGCTCTGCACCAATGCTTTTTTCTGCCTGGTTTGGTGTAACGGTTCGTGGGTCTCGCCCCCAAGACAATTCGTACAGATGCTCAGCTGCGGCTTGGCCTACAACTCTTGCCAAAGTTTTAACTGGAGTGTTTGCAATGTCGGAAACATTAACTAGCCCAAGTCTAGAAAGTTGTTCTGCAGTTTTTTCGCCAACGCCCCAAAGCGCGCCAATTGGTAGTGGGTGTAAGAACTCAATTACTTTGTCTGCAGGCACAACATGTAAACCATCAGGTTTTGCAAAGTTAGTTGCCAACTTTGCGACGAACATAGTTGAAGCTACGCCAACTGAACAAGTTATTCCCTGCTCGTCACTTACCCGCGCTCTAATCACTTCGCCAATCTGACTTGGAGTCCCCATAAGTTTTTGCGCGCCGGAGATATCTAGAAAGGCTTCATCAACAGATAGGGGTTGGACTAATGGGGTTATTGATTCAAAGATTGCCATCACGTTTTCAGAAACTTCAGAATACTTCTCGTGATCTGGCTCTACAACAATTGCATTGGGTGCCAAGCGAAGTGCTCGTGACATTGGCATCGCAGAATGCACGCCTAGTTTGCGAGCTTCGTACGTGGCGGACAAAACCACGCCTCGGTTACCGTCGTATCCAACAATGACTTGCTTACCTGCCAGGCTTGGATTCTCCCGAACTTCAACTAATGCAAAGAAAGCATCCATATCGATGTGCAGAATATTGCAGCCGTCGTCGTCCCCTTGGGGATTGCGCGCCGAGTTTCCTCGGTTCAATTGCGAACGGCTCATGGTGCCATCTTTGCGGCTGATCGCATAGATCTTGCGATATCCGACCCTGCGGGTCGAACGTCTGCGTATGGCGATGATCTAAATCCACTTGCATGCTCCCAAATTTGAGTTGGGGCTACTGGATCTAGTTGGTCTGCTGGAACATTTCTAATTAATTCCTGAACTGCTTTAATTCCCCCACGTTTCCAGTGTTGGTAAACCTCGGATAACTCCCAGCAACCATTGCCAAGTATCGAAACTCCACGCGGCCCGGTTCGACGAACTGTGCCGCTGACTAAAAGCAACCAAGAATGAAAAAGTGTGGCGGCATATTGATCTTGAGCTTCTTCAAAAAATGCAGCATCAATAGGGCCAGTGGAATCTTCTAACGTAATGAATGCAACTCGTCTTCCGGAACGAATCGGTGGAGTTTGGGTGGCGACTTTAACTCCAGCGATCAACACACTGGATTGTGATCGTACTGTCAACAAGTGATCAGCTGGAACTGCGTTTAACTCAGTTAGCATCTGGTGATAAAAACTCATGACATGAGCACTCACATCAATACCTAAAACTTCAATCTCGTACTTAACCCGATCTGCAAGCGAAAGTGCTGGCAATCCAGTTGGCTCAGGGATCCAGACCGTCTCTTGCATACCTAATGAAATTTGGTTTCCTATTCGGGATCGCGCGGTTCGCTTTAACTTAAGTTCAGCACTCAATTCAGCTTCATGAAATAGCAAGTCGCGTCTAGAAACTAACGGATCATGAAGCACATCAAATCCACCAGCCAGAATTATTCGCTCCACAATTGGCCGAGACGCTTTGCTGCGAATCACAAAGTCAGCCAATGAAGAATATGGTTGGGCGGAAATGATGTCAGCAACTTCTTGCTCACTTATTCCCTTAACTTCAGACAGTGGAATTCGAATTCCTTGGCTACCTGAATTAGTTAGTTCAACTAGATAGGTGTCCTTTGAAGCATTGACATCTAGCCCAAGAATTTCAACTCCAAAGCTTCGGGCATCATCAGCAATGAGTCGCTTGGGATACATGCCTGGATCGTGCGTTAGTACACCAGCCAAGAAAGCTGCGGGATGATGCGTCTTAAACCAAGCTGATTGATATGTAGGAAGCGCAAAAGCGGCGGCATGCGCTTTGCAAAAGCCAAAGGAAGCAAATGCCCGCAAGACATCCCAAACTTGTTCAATTACTGAGAGTTCATAGTTTCGACTTTGCAGAGCCTTATAAAACCATTCCCGGATTTCATCGAGTTGTTCGTAATCCCCCATGCGGCGGCGGATTAAATCAGCAGCTTCAAGCGAGCAACCTGTCATGACTGAAACAATTCGCATTACTTGTTCGTGAAAAACAACTACCCCACTGGTTTCAGTCAGGATCTCTTTCAAATCTGGGTGCATATAGTCAGTCAGGCCCCAACCTTGCCGAGCTCGCAAGAACGGCGTGATCATGTCGCTTTTAACTGGCCCTGGTCGAAATAGTGAGATGTCAGTTATTAAGTCACCAAATGAAACTGGAGCAAACTTTCCAATTAACTCTCGTTGTCCAGGTGATTCAATTTGAAAGCAACCCAAAGTCTTAGTGCTTTGAATTAACTCAAATGTTTTTGGATCATCACGAGGAACTGATTCCAGATTGATTTTTCCAGTTGAGTCGGTGCCATAAGCGTCAGGTCCTTGAATTTGGTAAACCTGATCAATGGCATAAGCCAAAGCTGACTGCATACGAACTCCAAGGACATCGAGTTTGAGTAACCCCATGTGTTCAACGTCGTCCTTATCAAATTGCGACATTGGAAATTCTTGAGCGCTTGGTTGAACTGGGGTGCGCTCTAGTAGCGATAAATCTGACAGCACGATTCCACATGGATGTAATGCAGTGTGTCTAGGTAGTCCGTCTAGTCCTTCGACTAAGTCTAAGAATTGGTCTAGATCGCCTCGAGCCGCTCGCACTCCAATTCCACTTCGTCGAAGTTCTGGCAATTCCGCTAAAGCACTTCGGATGTGACGGGCTCTGATGTGTGGGAAAGATTTAGCAAACGTATTTATCTCTCCTGGTGGCATGCCCATCGCTGCGCCAACGTCGCGAATCGCATGCCGGACTCGATAAGTTTCGCGCATCGAAACGCAAGTCGTTCGTTGATCTCCGAATCGGTCAAAGATCGCTTGATAGATTTCGATTCTTCGATCTGACTCAACATCAATGTCAATGTCAGGTAAACCTGGACGAAGTGTGGAAACAAAACGTTCCATTAATAGATTGTGTTTGATCGGATCTACCCCAGAGATTCCTAACAAATGGTTGATGAAACTTCCAGCCCCTGAACCGCGAGCTGCAACTCGAACTTTCATAGCTCGAATCATGTCCACAACTTGGGCAACTGTTAACACGTATCCAGCCAAGCCCATTTGTTTAATTACCGATAACTCAGAATCCAAGCGCTCTCGAGTAGCGCGAAGGTCATCGCTTCGAGTAACTGAATTGTCAGTTAAATAGTTGGAAAAACTAACTTCACATCGTTCTTGCAAAATGCTGTCTGCGCTACGAGTTTCACCTGGCAATAACTTTGATAACTCTGGAACATAAACCTGATTCATTCCCAGATCTGCTTGCGGATCGATTACGCATTCGTGACCAAGTGCCACAGTTTGCCGAAGTAGTGCTTGACCAATGTCCCGAGGATCACCAACCAAGCTGGAAACTCGCTGCGCAATAGCGTTCATGTGCTGGCTCGAGGCCAGGAATGCTTGGCTGGTTGTGGGTTGATTTGATAGCGCAACCTGTCGACGGGAAGCATCTAGTACATCTGCGATTCGAGAATCTTTAGGATCTCGATACCTAACCAGATTCGTTAGAACCGCTTGAGTTCTATGCACAATCGCCCACTGCAACATTCGAGCTGCAAAAGTGTCTGAAAGATTTGAACCATCTGGATTTTGATGGTGGGTAGCAATTTCTAGGTAAGTTCGTACGCCATGATCTTGCCAAGTTCGCAAATGATCTAAAGCTCGATCTGGTCTGCGATTAAGAATGTTGTAGCCAACGTCAGATCGCGGTCCTAGTAATGCAATTAATCCATGTTCGCCAGCCAG
>WLGZ01000058.1 GCA_009702945.1 Actinomycetota bacterium
AGTGGCAGAAATCAAAGCAGCACTGAGTAGAGCTGAAGACGGAACTGATGAAGTGGACCAAGCACGATTGCTAACTGATCTGCTATCGCTGGAAAGCTATCGCCGAGATATGCGCAACTTTGCAGTTGGTGACATTTAGTGGGTTGGTTAAAGCAAGCACCAGCTATGCCACCTGAGTTAGCACAAGCGATTAGTTCACATGGTCGCTTGCTGGACTGGGCAAGTCATTCTGATGGCACGATTGCAATTACCAAAAACTCATTGGTAGACATTTCGGGCGATGTAACAACCTTTACGCCATGGACAGATTCGCTTCAGGCTAAATGGGAACCACCTCAGTTAACTGTGATATTTCAAGGGCAGTCGGATGCAAAACCTAGCGCCCGATCCTGGACTTTGGATGCCGAAAGTCAATTGCCACGGGCAGTTCGCGACCGGGTTACCTCAGCTGTTGTGGTGGATCGGGTTTTTGAATTACCCAATGCCGGCAAGGTCAGATTCGTGGCACGCAAGGACGAAAACCGTACTTACTGGAGTGCGATTTCAGATGATCTGGCGGCCAGTCAATCTGAAATCGGCCAAGAAGAAATCGCAAAGGCCTTGGTAGAACTTCGGTCATCGTTCGGAATCTAGGGCGTTTCGCCACAGCCACTGCATTTTGTTAAGATTGTCTAGTTAATCCCCTGTAGCTCAATTGGCAGAGCACTCGACTGTTAATCGAGTGGTTATTGGTTCGAGTCCAATCGGGGGAGCGCATAAAAAAGCCGACCGTTACGGGTCGGCTTTTTCGTTATAGAACTTAAGTTATTACCAGCTAGCTTCAGCTCGCCACATTCCACTTGGGCCAGATCTGCGAAGAATGGCAGCCTTCATTTCATTAAAGTTCACCACGTATTGCGCGTAGATTTCCGGACTAGTTGTGAAAGTCAAAATCTCATCGTTCCACTTTTGGCCAGGCGAAGTTATGTTCGGAGTTCCCGAGATTACAACTTGTTGACGCAGTTGCTTGCCAGGTTTTCCATACATGCCATCAATGGCTATGTACTTTTGGTGTGAATACCATCGCGATCCTGAAGCATCGGCAACATTCTCAAGCTTTGCTCGGTTGTCAGCCTTATCAAATGCTGTGATCTTAAGTGGTGTTGAAACACACATACTCAAAGAGCCACCAGTTGATTTGTTTTTGGCATTAAACCAGCAGTAGCCACCAGGTTTGTTGATTGTTGGAATGGCGCCTTGTAGTGAACCATTTTTACAAACCTTGGCGGTGACCATTCGATTTTTACCTGCGTCGAACACCAGCGCTGGAGCAGTTAGTTTTTGGACTTTCCCCTTTTTGGTCGGGAAAGTTGAAAGACAGTCAGCTGCGCCCCAAGCACTTGGTTTATCACCATTAGGTATGAAGTCATACTTTCCAGTTCGGGTATTTAGCGCCTTGATGCGCTGATCCATGTCGGTGTAAATGATTTGCACATTACAGCCGCCATTATTGGCACGGGATGCGAAAGCCTTCTTCCAAAGTTCCATCGCTGGTGCATTACGAGTGAATACGAACATGTTGACGTAGATCTGAGTACGCATGGTCTTCTTGCCAACTTTGTAAACGCATTTAATGTCGCGCAACATAGTCAAAACGTCATCTGAACCAGTTTTTGGATAAACGTAATAAGTCGTAGTTTTGCTGTCAGTCTTCAGCTGACGGTAGGCAGTTGCTTTACCGGCGCCTCGAGCAGCATTAGCTAAGTCCGCGTAGTACTGATTCATTGAGGCAAAAAGAGTTTTATCGTTAACTACGACAGAGGCATTGTTGAATCCAACTTTTGCCTGTTCGTAAGTTGGGTTAACTGAAGAAATACCAACGACATTCTTAGCTGATCCGGCGCGAGTGATCATAAAGAATTTGGAGTGCAGCGCTGGATACTCGCCTTCACTTTCGTCTGGGAAAACTATGCCAGCGGGAGCTGGGGGAGTTAAACAGCCAGAGTCACATGAACCTAACCAGCTACCAGCATTCTCTGAAGCGTTTGCAGTGGCATCAGTGATGTTGCTGCCTAGAACAGCGCGAAGGGTATTAACAGCGGTAAACGAGGAAGATGAAGATTTGGTTGCATGGCTATTAACCAGAACTCGAACATTAACACCGTTGCGGTGAGCCTGGATTAAGTGGTTCACCATGTTGTCGTCGGTGAATGAGAACCAGGACATCGCGATCGTTGATCCAACTGGCGCACAGTCAATCATGTTGTTAATGCGGTTTGTAATTGCGAACCGTGAGTTGGAAAGCTTTCCATCACGTGAGGTTCCCGCAAGTGGGTTATTGAAAATAGTTTCAGTTTTTGGAACCCAGCCACCACAGTCGCGCGGTTCACTGACGTTAACGGTGATGGTTGCTCCGGCAGCGCCAGCAATAACTCCGCTGTATTGGTCTAAGGCAACCGAGGTTTGACCGTATTCATCAGTTGCAGTTACTGCGAACGTTGCTTTAACGGAGTTATCGGCAGGAGTTTGGAAGCCACCAGCCGGTGTAAAGGTTGCAGTCGTGGCATCCGCCATTACTGCAGAACCATTTGCTGCGGCTACCGCTGTAACGCTGTATGAAAGCGTGCCGTAACCACCTTGGCAGCCACCAGATCGAAGCGCTTCGTAAGCAAGTGGAACGTTAAGCGCAGTGTTGATCGAAGTTGATGTGGTGAAAATCTGACAAGTCGGCGGTGCAACTGGTTTTACCGTTGCACTAAAGTCAATATTTGTTTTACCCGTATAGGTAAATGTTGGATCACTAGCTTCAACATAAATCTGAGACGCTTCCACTACGACACTTGCCAACGCAGATTCTGCTATTCCAGTAAGGGTCAATGTGTTGCCAGCAATTGAGGCTGTGACTCCAGCTGGTGACGATGTAATTGCAAAAGATACAACCGGAGCTGTGGTTGAGAGAGATGGAGTTCCGGATGGCCCAACTGGGGGAGTAGCAGTATTTAGCAAACGACCAATTACAGTTGTTAAATCGTTGCCAGTTGGCACATTTACTTGGCAAGATATTTCTCGAGTAATTGAAGCTCCGACAAGTAATTTAACTTCAGAAATGTCGGAACAAATTGGGCCAAACTCGCTTCCAGTCACTGGAGTAACTGTCGATGGCTGAATGCGCGCATCAATTGCCGGACCAGCCTTGATGGCCGACTTAGCCACGGCAGGGGATTGTCCGGTTTCAGCCACCATTGTCGCCAACAAACTGGCAGCCACAAGACCTGTGACTAGGCGTCGCTTTCCACTAAACATTGCACTCCGCATTGATAAATCCCCACCAAATAACTCTTTAATCGTAACCGAGAACTTTCAGTGTCCAAGCCCTTGAAGGTTGATTTAGAACGATTTGGATGAATCTTGGGTGAATCTATTGGAACGGCAGGATTTGTGGCGCGAAATCGCAACATATGATGGTCAAATGCGTCGAATTGCTATTGCCATTGCAGGCCTATTAGCTATTGGCGCTATTTCAAATGCCCCTGCCGGTGCAAGTGTTCCGACCGCCAGTGAGCCTGTTGCTTATAAGTACCGCTCTTGCAGTTATCCAAAAGGTAAGCCTGGTGAATACAAGCCCAATGCCGCATCTTGGAAAGCTCAGGGTTTTGCCGATGTTGTAAAGGGCATAGACATTTCAGTCTGGCAGCACCCGGATAACCAACCGATTGATTTTGCTGCTCTTAAATCTGAATACGAAGTCTCATTCGTAGTGATCAAGGCATCTGATGGTGGCACTCGGGGCAATGACAATGCCAAGAAATGGTTCCCAATCGATAGTGCCGCCGCTCGCGCTGAAGGCTTAGTTGTTGGTGCCTATCACTATGCCCAACCAGGCAACATGGATTCCAACACAATTACCGATGCAAAGCTGCAAGCCAAGCGCGCAGTTGAGCAAGCTGAAGGTGCAAAAGTGGGCGACCTGCCACTTAGTTTGGATGTTGAAGAACTTCCTTGTGGCTGGACCATTCAAAGATTGGCTAAGTGGACCAGTGCTTTCTTAATAGAAGCTGAAGCCCTCACAGGTCGTACCCCGATTATTTACACCAATGGCACATTCATCGCCAGGTTGCAAGATGCGGGCGCAACAGATTTGTCTCGTTATCCACTTTGGCTCGCCAAATGGGGACCAAAGCTCGGTACCGATCCAAAAGAAATGCGGATCTGGAATAACGATTGGTTAATTTGGCAATTCACAGCTGATGGAAAAGTAAGCGCGGTGCCATCGAGCACTACTGACTTAAACGTATTCAAAGGAACTCCAGAAGAGTTCCAAGAATTTGTTAACCGTTAAGCAAACGCTGCTTCAAGTGCAACTTCAACCATTGCCTTAAATCCAGTTTCCCGTTCTTCTGAAGAAGTTTTCTCATGCGTCCGAATCATGTCGCTGACGGTACAAATTGCAAGAGCGCGACGACCGTACTTTGCAGCAATTGTGTAGAGGCCGCTGGCTTCCATCTCAACACCAAGTACGCCATGAGCCTCAAGAACATCTAGCGCATTGCTGTCGTCATAGAACAAATCCATGGAAGCAATGCCACCGACGTGATAAGTCACACCGTGAGCAGCAGCAGCATCTACGGCAGCCTTCAACAAGTCATAGTTTGCAATCGGTGCGAAATCTAAACCACCAGTAGCGCGGCGATTAGTTCCAGAGTCAGTTGATGCGGCCATGCCGATGATTACATCGCGCAGCTGAGTCTTTCCCAATCCACCACAGGTACCGATTCGTATTGCTGTCTGCACATCAAAATCTTTGAACAACTCTGTGACATAAATCGAAATCGATGGGATGCCCATGCCAGTACCTTGAACTGAAACGCGGTTGCCTTTGTAAGTGCCGGTGTAGCCGAACATGTTGCGCACTGAGTTGTATTGGACTGCGCCTTCAAGCATGTTTTCCGCAACCCACTTGGCCCGCAAGGGATCTCCGGGCAGCAGGATAGTTTCAGCAATGTCGCCTTTATTGGCACCAATATGTACAGTCATAGCCACTAATGTACTGGGCTGTTCTATTAAAGTTGCGATTAGTCCCACAATCAGGAGAACTCAGTGGCTGCCAATCAAGCAATCTTTAATGCCCAGATCAATACCCAGAATCCAGATGCGCCAAGTGCTTCGGCAATCGCTTGGTCGGGTGATCACATCGTTGCAATCGGAACCGATGATCAAGTTCGAGAAGTATGCGATGGCAATACCGAAACTGTTGATGCTCACGGAAAAGCGATAACACCTGGAATTGTTGATGGGCACCAACACTTATTTCATGGCGCGGAGTTTGCTCAAGGCCTAGACCTAGATCGTGTCTCAAATCTTTCCGACCTGCGGGCTGCAATTGCAGCTGAGCGTAAGCGCATCGGACCTGGCAAATGGTTAATGGGTTTTGCTCTTGAGTACTCGGCAATCGGCGGTCCCTACCATCACAGTTTGTTAGATGACGCAGCTGGCGACGGACCAATGTTTTTGTACACGCTTGACGTTCACACCGGCATGGTTAATGCCGAAGCAATGAAGATTGCAAACCTAACCGGACCGATGCGCGTTGCAGATAACTCAGTTGTAGTTGTTGATGAGAATGACAAGCCAACTGGCGAGCTTCTAGAAATGGCGGCTATGCAGATCGTGCTAAAGCATGCCCCAGTCGCATCAAAATCTGATCGCATGGCTTGGTATGCCGAGGCGATCCGTCGGCAAAACGCAGTTGGCATTACAGAAGTTCATTTAATGGATGGCAATCTCGACACTGTTGACATCATGCGCGAGCTGGAAGAGCAAGCAAACCTCAAACTTCGCATCCTGCTGCATCACTTTGTGTATCCATACACATCTATTGAAGAAGTTGAAGCCATGATGCAAACCCATAACTTAAAGGGATTGCGCTGGCAGGCCGATGGTGTGAAGTTCATGCTTGATGGCGTGATCGATACCGGAACCGCGTGGCTCGAACATCCAGACTCCCAAGGTGCCGGTACCGAGCCAATGTGGCCAGAACTTTCGCTGTACCACCAACGAGCCCGGCAATTTCATGATGCA
>WLGZ01000059.1 GCA_009702945.1 Actinomycetota bacterium
CGCACATTCTGGGAAATTGCTTCAGCAGGTGTGAGCCACACTAAATCCAGCGCATCCTGACTTGGAGCACAGTCACCTTTAACTGGTACTACATAGACCAATGAGACTGCATGTTGGCGTGGATCATGGAACCCAGATACATCTGGATCAGGAAAGTACTCAGCAACCGTAAATGGCGCAGGGTTAGTTGGAATCTGTGGCAGAGCTACCCCACCAAGATCCTTTTCGATATGACGTAATAGTGCATCTCGAATTCGCTCACCGTATAAGACTCGGCCAGAAATGACGGCTCTACTTATGGATCCGTCTGGGCGGCCACGCAACAACAATCCGATTTTCGTAACTCGACCAGCATCGTCAACTCGAACGGGGATGGCATCCACATAAACAATTGGCAAACGTTCGCGAATTTGCTCGAGGTCCTCTGCAGTTAACCAGGCAGATTGCACATCGGTAATGTCAGTCACGTCTTCATTATGTCAATGCTCGTGGCTTAATGCCCAGTTATTGGAATTACCCCTTGGCTCTGCGCCCACGACTCGGCTGCTTGCCTTGGGCGTGCCATCTTTGGTCCCCGTATTCAACATCTAGCGCTATGCCAAAAGCCTCTGACATTAGCGGGCTAGTTACGACCTCAGATACAGCGCCCCGGGCCGAAACTTGGCCAGACTTTAGCAACAAGGCATGCGTGAAATTGGGTGGAATCTCTTCAACGTGGTGAGTGACTAAAACCAAACTTGGAGAATTTTCATCCCCGGCCAATTGCGCAAGTCTAGAAACTAAATCCTCTCGTCCGCCTACATCAAGCCCAGCGGCTGGTTCATCCAGAATCAAAAGTTCCGGATCACACATCAAAGCTCTTGCGATCTGAACTCGCTTTCGCTCTCCTTCGGACAAATTGCCAATTCTTCTGCTTGCAAAGTTTGTCAATCCCCAATCTGCCATTAATTCATGTGCGCGATCGCGATCGACTTGTTCGTATCGCTCGCGCCAACGACCAGAGATCCCGTATGCCGAAGTAAGGATGCTGTCGAGCACGGTTTCTTGTGGCGGCAGGAGGGCAACAACTGCAGCACTGGAAATTCCAACAAGTGTTCTTAGTTCTCGGACATCAGTTCGACCTAATTCATAACCCAGAACTTTTGCGGCCCCTGTTGTTGGGTGCATAAACCCAGAGCAAATCTGCATAAGAGAAGTTTTGCCGGCGCCATTTGATCCCATAACAACCCAACGCTCACCTGCCGAAACTTGCCAGGTGACATGACTTAGGATCTCTGTTGACCCACGTCGGACTGTGACGTCTTGTAAGTCCAGAATCTCTAGCACACGAGTAATCTACCTCTAGAGCAAAAGTTAAAGACGAGTAACCCTTAAACCTGCAAGCCACAGAACGGTAAGGAAACCAGATGTCACCTGAGCACGCGTTTCCGCCAGCCGTGCTGCTTGGGCTTTGGTTGAATGCGGCGCAAACTGGATCGGTTTCCCAGACGGATGCCGCGAATGCTCTAGAGGCGATAACAGAGCAAGTCGATGTCCAAATTGTCAATAACTCCGTTGGACTCGAATCCTCTTGGCTTGATTTAGTGCGAACAGCAGCGTCAGCCGCTGAACCTGTAGCCGTTGGTCTCCCAGTTCCCGGTGATCCGGCAGGAGTTCCAGTTGGAGTTCTCGCGACTATTTCGGTTGATTCTGGCGTCGTGGCAATTAACCGGACGCAAGTTTTATGTCAGGACTCTAATGCTGAGTGGGTACTGATGAACGAAACGAACAATGTCTTGCACTACGACTTGAGCCAAACTCGGCGTAGCCTCATGGAACAAATTTCGGAATCTGCAAATCAGCTAGCGGCTAGTGACTTAGTTGGTGATGAAACTGAAATTCTTGCTGCGCTCGAATCATTTCGAACCCTGCACATACCGCCACATATTTCAAAGCGGAGTACAGAAGCACTTGAACTTGCCGCTCGGATCATAATTATTGCGCAAGGAGCAATTGCAAATACCAGTGCATTGCATAGCCCAAGTACTGATCGACGGAGATTACAAATTCTGGAAAACTTAGTTACTGTCGCTAGGACGGTTTTGCAATCAGTTGTTGCTTTTTAGCGCTCAAATCTGAGCGAATAAACTACATTCATGGATGATTACTTAGTATTGACCGTAAGCGGCCTCGATCAATCGGGAACCACTGCAGGGGTTACTCGAATCCTTAGCAACTATCCACTGGTAATCACTCAACTCCAACAGATCGTCTTACAGGGTGAACTTGTTCTGGGACTGACCCTTAAAAAACATGCCCACATTGATAACGAGGAGATCCAAAAAGACGTCGAGTCATTTGTCCAACCGCGCGGCATGACAGTAAGAGTGGCGACATCAAAACAGGGCCAAGCAACTACGGAATTACAACTTTTGGTGACCGTGCTTGGCAACCCTTTAACACCTGGGGCTGTTGCCGCAATAACTGGAGTTATCGCAGGTCATGGCGCGAACATTGATCGAATTCGCCAAATTGCGGAGTATCCCGTTACGGCAATTGAGTTTGAGATTTCTGGAGCCTCTCAAGAGAATCTGCGATCTGCCCTGGCGGATGTAGCTCGCGCTAATTCGATTGACATTGCGGTACAACGTGCTTCGCTGGATCGCAGAGGTGTGCATTTAGTTGTCCTAGATGTTGACTCCACATTGATAAGGCAAGAGGTCATAGACATTTTGGCCCGTTTTGCAGGCGTTGAAGAGCAGGTGTCAGATATTACTCACCGCGCGATGAACGGTGAATTGGATTTCGCGGAATCGCTCAACCAAAGAGTCTCTTTGCTGGCTGGACTTCCAGTTTCAGCGTTGGCTGAAGCCAGATCCGAGATTCAGTTCACTCCAGGCGCTGCTACTTTGTGTCGCACATTGCATCGACTTGGATTCCATGTCGCACTAGTCAGTGGTGGGTTCTCTGAGATTGTCACCCCATTAGCAGCAGAGCTTGGAGTCGTTAACGTACGAGCTAACCATCTTGACGTGGTGGATGGGCTGCTTACCGGAAAGTTGAATGGTGAAATTGTCGATCGAAGCGGAAAGGCTCAAGCGTTGCAAGATTTTGCGGAACGATTTGGTGTGCCAATGAGTAGAACGATTGCAGTCGGTGATGGCGCCAATGATCTAGACATGCTAAATGCTGCAGCACTTGGAATTGCATTTAATGCAAAACCATTTGTTAGAGATCGCGCGGACTCGGCATTAACATCACCATACTTGGACACAATTCTTTACTTGATGGGTATTAACCGCGCTGAGATTGAGCAAGCAGATAGCCAAGACGCTACGCGATAGACCTTACGGTCCACCTTGACTGTGGACTCCGCCGTCTACGTGAATGATCTCACCTGTTGTAGCTGGGAACCAATCTGAAAACATTGCGACACAAGCTTTAGCTGTCGGAACTGGATCAGAAGTGTCCCAACCGATAGGTGCTCGGCGTTGCCACATCGGACCAAACTCATCAAAGCCAGGAATTCCCTTAGCTGCTGTTGTGTACAACGGACCAGCTGCAATTAAGTTAACTCGAACATTCTTTGGGCCAAGATCTCTGGCTAAGTAACGACAGGTCGATTCAAGTGCTGCTTTGGAAACGCCCATCCAGTCATAGAACGGCCAAGTTACCGTGGCATCAAAATCGAGACCAAGAAGCTGTCCACCGCGTTCTTGCATAAGTGGAAGTGTGGCCATGCCAAGTGACTTCAAAGAGAAGGCTGAGATTTCTAGGGCAACCTTTACGTCATCCCATTCAGTATTTAGGAAGTTACCGCCAAGAGCTGCCTCTGGGGCAAATGCGATTGAGTGCAAAACTCCGTCCAAATACGGAACGTGTTCCGAAACTGCGCCGGCTAGGTTCGCTAGATCCTCTTTGCTGGTGACATCAAGCTGAACGATAGGTGCTTCGTTCGGCAGTCGGCCAGCAATTCTCTTGGTTAAACCTGCTGCTCGGCCGAAAGAGGTTAAGACGACAGTCGCGCCCTGCTCTTGCGCCAATCGGGCAACGTGAAATGCGATTGATGAATCCGTTAGGACGCCAGTGATTAATAAGTTCTTGCCTTCAAGGATTCCCATAGTGCTCTAGTGTCCCATACCTAAGCCGCCATCAACGGGAATGACTGAGCCAGTTATGTACGTTGCTTCCGGAGATGCCAGGAAGGCAACCGCATCGGATACCTCGGCAGAGGTGCCATATCGACCGAGTGGGATGTTGCCAACAATTTGAGTTTTGCGTTCCTCTGAAAGCACTGCCGTCATATCAGTGTCGATAAATCCAGGAGCCACCACGTTGATGGTGACACCACGAGAACCGATTTCACGTGCCAGCGAGCGAGCGGCACCTACTAAACCAGATTTAGACGCTGCGTAGTTAACTTGTCCAGCAGATCCCATGAGGGCAACCACGCTAGATACAAAAATTATTCGTCCCGATCTTGCTTGAGTCATTGACCGAGTTGCGCGACGAGCCACTCTAATCGCACCAAACAGGTTGGTATTGAGAACATCATCGATGTCTTCATCGGCCATGCGGACCAGTAACTTGTCCTTAGTAATTCCCGCGTTGGCAACGGCTACTTCAACCGGGCCGAATTCTTCTTCGATTTTGGCGAAGGCAGCATCTACGCTCTCAGTACTAGTAACGTCACATTGCACAACATTAAGTCCGCTAATTGGATCGCCACTGCGACTAGTCACTACAACTACATCGCCCAAAGCTTCGAATTTTCGAGCAATGGAAAGTCCGATTCCGCGGTTTCCACCTGTAACCAACACAACTCTTGACATGTATAAAGGCTACCGCCTCGGCCCATAATCTATGGCTAGGGTTAAGGAACCTAGAAAGTAAGCGTAAATGATACAAATTCCGAATACTCCAACACCTGAGTTGCTTTCCTCGGCAGCTCTAGAGACGGCCGCAAGTAATGGCGCAACTGTCGCCCAGTTTCGACTTGCAAAACACGACATGCGCGGAGTTTCATTGCGCGATGGAGATGTAGAGAACATTGGTTCGGAATCCAACGTTGCGCTTAGTGTTCGGGTAGTTCATTCCGGTGCCTGGGGATTTGCGGCTACCACCGAACTCACTATTCAAAGTGCTGTGAGCACAGCCCTAAGGGCTATCCAAGTGGCCAAGATCAGTGCTCAAGTGGCAGCTGATGAAGTAATACTGGCAAATGAACCAATTCACGGAAAGCAGTCTTGGACTCTGCCAATCGAAATAGATGCCTTCGAAAAGACTGACTCTGAGATCATCGAGTTTTTGCAGAACTGGAATCACAAGATCTCTGGCTCATCCATAGTTAGTCACATTGAAAGCAACATCGGAATGGGTCGCGACCAAACTTTCTATTCAGATTTGCTTGGCAATGAGATCTCACAACAACGTGATCGAAGTTCTGCGGCCTTAACTGCGATACATGTAAGTGACTCTGGCTTCGAAGATATGCGCACGTGTGCTCCGCCAGCTGGACGTGGGTGGGAGTACTTAATTGGCACTGGATGGGATTGGGAATCTGAAATAGCGCGGATTCCGGAGTACCTGGATGAGAAAGTTAAATCACCTTCGGTAACACCAGGTGCTTGGGATCTCGTGATCGATCCAACTAATCTTTGGCTAACTATTCACGAGTCCATCGGTCATGCCACAGAACTCGATCGAGCCTTAGGTTACGAAGCAAACTACGCTGGCACTTCGTTTGCGACCATCGATAAGTTGGGTAGCTTCAAGTATGGCTCCCCCATCATGAATGTCACTGGGGACCGAACTTCAGACCATGGACTTTCAACCGTTGGCTATGACGACGAAGGTGTGGCAGCCCAAAAGTGGGATTTGATCAAGGACGGAATCTTGGTCGGGTATCAAACGGATCGCTCAATCGCTAGCAAGATCAAGATGGACCGATCCAAC
>WLGZ01000006.1 GCA_009702945.1 Actinomycetota bacterium
ATGCATGGCATGCATGACGATGTGAACATGCGTCACTACGGCGCACTGCGCACCATGATGAAGATTACGTACGCAACATTTGGTCTTGGTTTCTTGGCGATTATTGGCGTACCGCCTTTTGCCGGATTCTGGTCGAAAGATGAAATCATTTATGTGGCCTTTAGCCAAAGTTTGATAATTGGTCTGGCAACTTTGCTTGGTGCTGGTGTTACTGCCTTCTACATGACACGCATGATGGCCATGACATTCTTTGGTGAAGCTCGCTGGGAAGACGACGTTCATCCGCACGAGTCTCCAGCCGTAATGACAATCCCAATGATTGTGTTAGCACTGGGTTCAGTCTTTGGTGGTATGGCGATGCTGTTTGTTGGTGACATCGAGCACTGGCTAGAGCCTGTGACTGGATTTGCGAAACCAGAACATTCAGTTTCACATTCAGTTTTGATTCCAATCACACTTGCCGTTGTTCTTGGTGGGGCACTGTTCGCTTGGTTGCGATACGGTCGCCGACCAGTTCCGGTTGTGGCACCAACAGATGTTCGCTTCCTAACTCGCGCAGCCAGAGCAGATGCTTACGGCGATGCGCTAAACGAAGCGGCGTTCATGCGCCCTGGCCAGTATTTAACTCGTTCACTTACCTGGTTTGATTCCAAAGCGATTGATGGCTTAGTCAGCGGTCTTGCTGCTTCGATTGGTGGCCTATCGGCTCGCGCTCGACGACTTCAGAATGGTTACGCACGTTCTTACGCAGTAACTATGCTTGGTGGCGCAGTTTTGATTGCGCTCATACTTCTACTAGTGAGGCTTTAATCATGTTGCTAACGACTTTGATGCTGATCCCACTAGTTGGGTCGATTGTTGTTTTCTTGCTCCCAGCTGCGAAAGTGACTTTAGCTAAGCAAATTGCCTTAGGTTTTGCGCTCGCCACTTTGGTTGGGTCCGTTCTTATGGTGCTTGGCCTAGATAATTCATCTGGGGGACTGCAGCACGTTGAGTCCTACGATTGGATTCCAGCTTTCGGAATCTCTTGGACGCTTGGCGTAAATGGAATTTCTGCTGCACTGATCGTGATGGCAGCAATTTTGGTTCCAGTAGTAATCGTTGCTGGCTGGTGGGATGCTGAAAATTCTGGCCGTGGAACCGTAAAGGGATTCTTTGCCTTAATTCTTGCCTTGGAAGTTTTCATTATCGGAGTCTTTACCGCTAACGATTTGTTCCTGTTCTATGTTTTCTTTGAGGCAATGCTGTTTCCGATCTACTTCTTAATTGGAAGATTTGGCGGACTACAGCGTGCTTATGCAGCAATGAAGTTCTTGCTGTACTCACTTGTTGGTGGCCTATTTATGTTGGCTGCGTTGATCGGACTTTACGTTGTTTCAAGCCGGGAATTAGGTCAAGGAACTTTCGACTACGTAACCCTAACTTCATTGAACATTGATCCTGCGACGCAGAAAATGCTGTTCTTAGGATTCTTCTTTGCCTTCGCGGTGAAGGCTCCGATGGTTCCTTTCCACACTTGGTTACCAGATGCCACCGCAGAAGCCACACCAGGAACTTCAACTTTGTTGGTTGGTGTACTGGACAAAGTGGGCACATTTGGAATGCTGCACTTCTTGCTACCGATTTTCCCAGAGGCAAGTAAGTTTTATGCTCCGGTGATTATTGTGCTTGCCGTAATCAGTATTTTCTACGGTGCGCTATTGGCAATCGGGCAAACCGACGTAATGCGTTTAGTTGCGTTTACTTCAATTTCGCACTTTGGTTTCATAGTCCTGGGAATCTTTGTGATGACCTCACAGGGACTAAGCGGTTCTTCGTTCTACATGGTCAACCACGGATTCTCCACTGGAGCGTTGTTCTTAGTCATGGGCTACCTCGTATCGCGTCGCGGCTCAAAGCGAATCGCAGACTTTGGTGGCGTCCAAAAAGTTGCGCCAATTCTTACTGGCGTATTCCTGCTTTCAGGTCTTTCTGGCTTAGCGCTGCCAGGTATGTCTAGCTTCATTTCAGAGTTCTTGGTTTTGGCTGGAACTTATGCAGTGAATCCGACAGCTGCGATTATCGCAACTTTGGGAATCGTGATGGCTGCCGTGTACATTCTTTGGCTCTACCAACGAATGATGACTGGTGTGCCTAGTAAAGAAGTAGAAGAAACAGTTACTGAAATATCTCGACGAGAATTAGTTGCGATTGCTCCAGTTTTGGCGATCATCATTGCACTCGGTTTTGTTCCACAGGTAGCACTTAATGTAATCAACCCTGCAGTTGATCAAGTTCAAACATACGTGGGTGTAACTGATCCAGAATCAGCAGTTGTAATTGAAGGGAGTGGCTCGTGAACGTTTCCGTTGAATACCAAGCTTTAGCTCCAATCATTATCTTGTTGGCAGCAGGCGTACTTTCGGTATTGGTTGAAGCCTTTATCCCTCGCACCTTGCGTCGTCCGATTCAACTTATGTTGGTGCTAGCGAGCATTGTGTTGGCATTTGCTTATGTGGTTATAAATGCCACTGCCCAACTTGCTGGCGATCCAGTAACCAACGGTGGCCAAGTAAAGGGATTGCGTCAGTTGGCAGCAGGTGGCGCAGTTGCCATTGATGGTCCTGGCATGGTGATTCAGGGAATCATCCTGTTGGTTTCATTCGTGTCTGCATTACTGCTTGCCGAACGACAAATTGATCCGCAAGGCGATGCTTTTGCATCTCGCTCATCCACACTTCCTGGCAGCGAAGATGAACGACAGTTCACAGCTCAAGGGTGGCTACAAACTGAAATCTGGCCACTGTATTTATTCTGCGTTGGCGGAATGCTGCTGTTCCCAGTTTCAAATGACTTCCTAACTATGTTCGTCGCACTAGAAGTTTTCTCATTGCCGCTTTACTTAATGGCCAGCATGGCTCGCCGCCGCCGACTACTAAGCCACGAAGCAGCACTCAAGTACTTCATTCTTGGTGCATTCTCCAGCGCATTTTTCCTATTCGGCGCCGCACTAATTTATGCGGCGACATCTTCAATTAGCTTCAGCACTGTTGCCGTCGCAATGGAGAACTCATCACAAGATGGTTTGATCATTCCAGGAATTGGAATGATCGCAGTTGGCTTGCTTTTCAAAGTTGGAGCAGTTCCTTTCCACCAGTGGGTTCCAGATGTTTACCAAGGCTCACCAACTCCACTTACTGCATTTATGAGTGCAGCAACTAAGGTTGCCGCGTTTGGTGCATTGCTTCGCGTCTTCTACGTAGCCTTCGGTGGAATGCGCTGGGATTGGCGCCCAATGATGTGGGTAATCGCGATCCTTTCAATGGTTATTGGTTCATTGCTTGCGGTGACTCAAACTGACATGAAGCGCATGCTGGCATTCTCTTCCGTTGCACATACTGGCTTCATTTTGCTTGGCGTAATTTCAACAAGCGCTGCTGGACTTTCTAGCACTTTGTTCTACTTACTCGCTTACGGCTTCACATCGGTTGGCGTCTTTGCAATCGTTGGGTTAGTGCGCGACGCTTCCGGCGAAGCAACACACTTGTCGCAGTGGGCTGGACTTGGTAAGAAATCTCCGTGGATGGCGAGCATCTTTGCGCTATTCCTATTGGCTTTAGCTGGTATCCCGCTGACAAGTGGCTTCACTGGAAAGTTCTCAGTGTTCACAGCAGCTATTGATGGTGGCGCAACTCCGTTAGTAATTGTTGCGGTAGTTGCCAGCGCAATCGCAGCATTCTTCTACGCCCGAGTCATAGTCCTTATGTTCTTTACCGAACCTCCAGTTGATGGACCAAGCGTCGTTGTGCCAAGTGCATTCACGACTGTGGCCATTGGAACCAGTGCAGCATTTACTTTGTTACTCGGAATCGCTCCACAACCAGTACTTGATTTGGTAATCAATGCAGGATTGTTCATTCGCTAGGCCTCAAGTCGCAACTTTGCCTGCAAAATGCAAGGATTGACCTGTGAGCGTTTTATTCCCTGAAGAGTTAGCAGCACTCGAAGAAGAGATGTTTGCTGGGCTTGCTGCGATTGAAGATCGCCTCCGGGAAGAAATCCGAAGTGACTATGAACTTGCTGACATCACAGCGCGCCATTTAGTTGAAGCTGGTGGCAAGAGATTCCGTCCATTGCTTGTTCTTTTGGCATCACACTTTGGAGATCCTAAATCTGAAGGCGTGGTTCCTTCGGCTGTCGTTGTGGAACTTACTCACTTAGCAACCTTGTATCACGATGATGTGATGGATGAAGCCGAGGTTCGCCGTGGCACACAGTCTGCAAATAGCCGATGGGGAAATACTGTCGCGATTCTCAGTGGTGACTTTTTGTTCGCGCGCTCCTCAAAGTTGCTCGCTGATTTAGGACCAGATGCGGTTCGGGTTCAAGCTGAAACTTTTGAAAGACTTGTTATCGGACAACTTCGGGAAAGTGTTGGACCGCAGGGTGACGAAGATCCAATTGTTCACCACTTAGAAGTGCTGGCAGATAAAACTGGTTCGCTGATCGCAGCTGCTGGAAGATACGGCGCAATGATGAGTGGCGTTTCTGCTGAACTAACAGATCGAATTGCTGACTTTGGCGAAAGTATAGGTATCGCCTTCCAGTTAAGTGATGACTTACTAGACATTGAGTCTGAGGTTTCTGGCAAGACCCCAGGAACAGATTTGCGCGAAGGCATTCGTACTTTGCCAGTGCTGTTTGCGCTTGCGGATCCAGACACACCACCACGATTACGCGAATTACTAAGCCGAGCCATCACTGATGACGCTGAACATGCTGAGGCGCTAGCGGCATTGCGGGTACACCCAGCTATGGATCAAGCTCGCGAAGTTCTTGAACAATGGGCTGATCGCGCTCGCGAGCGACTAACTGCATTGCCAGATTGCGATGCAAAGACCGCAATGGCCACTCTTGTTGACAGCGTGGCTTACCGCACGGTTTAGTAACCCAAATTACAAACTAATTCATCAGTGCAATAGTTTTGTTTCATCATGAGTATTCAGGTTGAAAAAGAGAAGCGCTCCGAGCATTCCATTGGCCTGATCAATGGCTTTATCGCCTACATAATCTGGGGCGCAGTTATTCTCTACTGGCCTTATCTGGCACCTGCTAAACCACTTGAAATTCTGGCTCATCGAATTCTGTGGAGCTTGCTGTTTGTGGCAGCAATTTTGATTTACCAGAAGCGAATTGTTTCGCTTAAAGTCGTGATGAAAAATGCACGGCAAATGAAGTTACTTGCCGTGGCCTCCGTTCTGATTGGCATCAACTGGGGACTATTCATTTGGGCCAGTATGAATGGTCATGTACTTGACTCGTCGCTTGGTTATTACATAACCCCACTGCTTAATGTTGCTCTCGGCGTGTTTTTCTTTAAGGAAAAGTTGCGTCCTATGCAGTGGCTGGCAATTGGGATAGCCGGCTTTGCAGTGCTGTTTATTACGTTGGCCATGGGCGTTGTACCGTGGGTGGCACTTTCGCTATCAACTAGTTTCACAATGTATGGATATGTAAAGAAGCTGGCGAACGTACAAGCTCTGGAGAGCTTGATGATTGAAACTTTGATTCTTACGCCAGTGGCAATTGGCTACTTAATCTGGTTGCAATTCAATGGTGGCAATACCTTCCTTGAATATGGACTTGATCACACACTTTGGATGGCGAGCGCTGGAATTTTCACTGCAATTCCACTCTTGGCATTTGGTGTTGCAATTACTCGATTGCCATTTACAACGCTTGGAATGCTGCAATACATCGGTCCAACAATCCAATTCTTTGTCGGAGTGTGGATGACGCAGGAAGCAATGCCGCAAGTGCGTTGGATTGGATTTGTAATTACCTGGGTGGCACTGGTCATACTTACCGTCGATGCCTTGCGCAATCGCCGTAATGTCAGCAAGTCATTAGTAACAAATCCTGACTAGAGTCATACTGTGAGCAATGTTTCGGTGTTACAAGCAGGGTTGGCCTGCTGTGGTGTGGAATCTAGTTCAGTAGATTTAGTTTCCGGCGCTTGGGAGCAAACTGAATCCGTCTCAAAACTAAGTGCGGCGCAACACATTCTGGTTATCGCTGGAACTGTTACGCAGGCCTTAGCTCCAACTGTTAAGTCTGCTTATGATGCCTTGCAGGAACCAAAAGTAGTTGTAGCCTTTGGCGCCTGTGCCATCTCAGGAGGCCCGTACTGGGATTCGTACTCGGTAGTTTCTGGAGCCCACCAAATAGTGCCGGTGGACATTCAAGTTCCTGGCTGCCCACCAGGCCCAGAAGAGTTAGCTGCAGCCCTCATGCAAGCAGTGGAGTTGGCGACAAAATGACAACTCTGCAAAACGTCGAAAGCTCTCAGTGGCAAGCGCAGGCAACTGAGATGAAGCAAAAAGGACTCGTTAGATGTGAATGGTTGACTGCTACTCATAATGGCGGGGATGCTTTCGAGATTTCGCTAATGCTTTCAACTGAAGACTTATCGGAAAACTTGATTCTGGTCACAGACATTGAAGCCAGCATTGAATCACTAGTGAGTGTGTATCCAAACGTTAGTTTTCATGAACGAGAAGTTGCGCAAATGTTTGGAGTTGAGTTCATCGGAAGCGATGACACCTCGCCGGCTTTTGAGATAGAACTTTCAGGCTTTCCACTAAGACGAGACTTTGCTCTCGCTACTCGTTCAGATACCGAGTGGCCAGGCGCAGTTGAGCCTGATGAAAACGCAAAGCGTCGTCCATCACTTCCACCAGGCGTTTTACCGGAGTGGAACTCATGACCCACTCAACGATTGCCTTACATCCAGCATCATGTACTTCCTGCATGCTGTGTGTTCGAGAATGCCCAGACTGGTGCATCACAGTACAAGCTCATACTGAACCTGATCCAGACGCTCCGGCTTATAGCAATTCCCGGAGACAAGCCACAAAAAATGTTTTGGATCAATTCACTATCGATTTTGGACAATGTATGTGGTGCGGTATTTGCATCGACGTTTGCCCATTTGATGCGCTGTTCTGGTCAGACTCACCAATGCCAGCTGGGCAAGGCAGAGGCGAATTGATTTACGGAATCGAAGCACTAGCCGCCTCATTACCTAGTGCAAGACGAAGTGATGGGTCAGTGGCACCACAAATAGACGAACCACCAAGTGGTCGACGAAAGAAATAACTAGCGGTAGTTCGTGTATTGAACTGCGAAATCTAGATCAGATTCACTCAGCAGTTGCTGAACTGCTTGCAAATCATCTCGACTCTTTCCAGTCACGCGAAGTTCTTCACCCTGGACTTGAGTCTTTACGTTCTTTGGGCCTTCATCGCGAATTAGCTTGCCAATTTTCTTGGCTTGCTCTTGGCTAATACCAGCTTTAAATTCGCCATTGATTTTGTAATCCTTGCCAGAAAGTCGAGGATCACCAGCGGTGAAGGACTTTAAGCTGACGCCACGCTTGATAAGTTTTTCGCGGAATACTTCAAGCGCGGCTTTGGCTCGATCTTCGGTGCTTGAAGAGATCTCGACACCGAGTTCACCTTTCCACTCGATTGAAGTTTCAGTTCCCTTGAAGTCAAACCGAGTCGCAAGTTCTTTCGCTGCTTGGCCGAGGGCATTGTCGGCTTCCTGACGATCAACTTTGCTCACAATGTCCATACTGGAATCAGCCATTTTTACCTCACTAGAAACTGGATATTTCCCCCACTTTACTTTGCGGTAATCGAGCAAAAAGCAAGAGGTCCACGACACGGAAATTTGGACTATCTGGCTATTTTGGAAAACCTATGAACGCTAACTTCACTTGCCGTAATCTTCGTATTTATAAGCATTTTGCAAATTGGAGTTTAAATGGGCGTGGCAGTAATCACCGGAGCAGGCAGCGGGATGGGTAGAGCCACCGCAGAACTGTATCTCGACCGGAACTGGCAAGTCATTGCAGTTGATGTCTCCGATAACCCAGGTTTGGAATCTGCGAACCTACATTGGGTTAAAGCAGATGTTCGAAATCGAGAAGCACTAGAAGCGGCCTTGGCACCAGCGGTTGCTGCAGCAGGTGGCCAGATAGATGCAGTTGCAAACATTGCTGGCGTTTTCCCGCCCACAACCCTTGAGACCTTTACTGAAGAAAACTTCCGTTTCATCTTTGATGTGAACGTTCTTGGAGTACTGAATGTCACTGCGGCTTGCGTTCCAAATATGAAGTCGGGATCCGCGGTAGTTAACTTCGCATCAGTCGATGGGTTCACAGTTTCACGCGGACAACTTTTGTATGGTGCCTCAAAGTCTGCTGTCATCATGATCACAAAATCTCTGGCACTTGAACTTGCGCCAAAAGGAATTCGGGTTAACGGGATTGCACCTGGTTGGGTTGCTACGCCAGGAAATGCAGCAACTGGTCGAATGGAGGAAGCTGCCAAATCAATTCCAATTGGTCGAGTTGCCCAACCTTCAGAGATTGCGGAGTGGGTCTGGTTGCTTTCCGACCCAACCAAAGCAGGCTTTGTCGATGGTGAAACCATTGTGATCTCAGGTGCGGATGTAATGCGATGATTTCAAAACAAACTAGATTTATAGCAAGTTACTTGAATACGGAGACGGTGCAATGAGTAAGTACTGCGTAATTGGCGCTGGCCCAGCCGGCCTGGCATCCATGAAAACTTTGGTTGATGCTGGCCTTGAATTTGATTGCTTTGAGCGCACCCAAGCTGTTGGTGGACACTGGAACACCGACTATGAAGCTTTGCATTTGATTACGTCAAGCAAAGTAACTGGTTATGAAGGTCACCCCATGCCAGAAGATTGGCCAATTTTCCCAAGTCGAAAACTTATGTTGCAGTACTTCGAAGACTTTGCCGCCGAGTTTGATCTAAAGAAATATGTAACGTTTGGCGTATCGGTGGATCGAATTGAACCACTTCCAACAGATGGACCAACAGGTTCTGCTGGATGGAATGTAACAACGAGTGATGGCAAGACAAATACTTACGATGGCGTATTTGTAGCCAATGGACATTTGTGGGATGAAAAGCGCCCTGAGTTCCCTGGTGAATTCACCGGCAAAACAATTCACTCTGGCAGCTACACAAACACTAAAGACATTGACGGCACTCGAGTCTTGGTTATTGGTTCGGGTAACTCCGGCTGTGACTTAGCAGTCGATGCCGCGCAAAATCTTCTTGAGACCGATATCGTGATTCGTCGTGGTCATTTCTTCCAACCTAAAACTTTCTTTGGTGTGCCTCGCGCGGAGCTTGGCTGGATGCAGGAATTCACATTTGAAGAGCAAGACCTGATTGCCCGATTAATGATTCGGTTATCTGTTGGTACTCACGAGAATTACCCAGGTATGCCTGCACCGGATCATCGCACTCTGGCAGATGGTCCACCAGTTGTAAATCAATTGCTGCTCTACTGGATCCATCATGGCCGCATTTCGGTTAAGCCAGGTATCGAAAGATTTGAAGGCAAGACAGTGCACTTCAGCGATGGCACTTCAAAGGAATACGACACGATTCTGTATGCAACGGGCTTCCATGCTTCGCTGCCATTTTTATCTGAAGAATATATTGAAAGACAAGAAGGCGTTCCGCTACGAGTTGGAGCTGCCATTGTTCCAATTGGCCTAGAGAAGCTTTATTTGATTGGAATGATCGGAGCCCGTGGGCCACAGCCACCGATCTATTTGATCCAAGCAAAGATTGCACTTGAGATGGTTCGACTACATGAGCAAGCCGGCGGATACCGAAGCATTGCTGGACCACTTGAAAAACTGCAAGAGAAAGAATGGCGCATTGATATCTTGCGGCCAATCTGGCTCGACCAAGTGGAACACACTAAAACCGCATTAAGCATCATGGCTGAAGTGCAAAAGGAAACCATCTCCTCATGAGTCAATGGCTAGGGCTATCTGGTCGAACTGCTGTTGTAACCGGTGCCGGTGGCGGTATTGGAAAAGCTGTTGCGTTGGAATTGTCAGCAAATGGTGTGCACTGCAATGTTTTGGACAGAGCAAGTGAATTAGTAGATGCCACCGTTGCTGAGATAACGAAAAACGGTGGCCAGGCAACTGGCCATGTATGTGACGTTACTGACGAAGCTGCAATTGAAGCGGTCGCAGCTTCAATCAAGACTTGTGACATTTTGGTAAATGCCGCAGGCCTAGTTCGGCCAGGTGCGCTAGCTGATTTAACAACAGTTGAATGGAATGACCTGTTAAAAGTTAACCTGACTGGTTACTTCCTAATGGCTCGGACTTTCACGCCACATTTGATTGCTTCTGGCAATGGATCAATGATTCACATTGCATCGATTTCAAGCACTAATCCACAAGGTTCAAGTGGGGCATACAGTGTGAGCAAAGCTGGTGTAGTAGTTATGTCCAAGCAACTTGCATTTGAACTTGGCTCAAAAGGGGTCCGCAGTAATACTGTGAGTCCCGGCTTAGTTCGCACGCCTATGACCGAGGCTTACTACCAAGTGGGCGATGTTGCCCAGCGCCGTGATGCTGCGGTGCCAGTTGGTCGAGTGGCTAAGCCAGATGACATTGCAGATGTCGTTACCTTCCTAGCCAGCGATCGGGCCAGGTATATAACGGGCGCTGACCTGGTTGCAGACGGTGGATTTAGCCAGACCCTAATGAGTTCTGTGCCACGTCCTGGCTTTGGGGACTAGTCTTGTCCTGCTAGACATAAGGAATTGAGGCCAGTATGGCAATGCCAAAAGTTGTAATACTTGGTGCCGGTTTCGGTGGACTGACTGCAGCGCGCGCGCTTTCCAAACAAGCTGAAGTTGTTTTGATTGATCGTCACAACTTTCAAACTTTCTTACCGCTGCTTTATCAAGTCTCAACTGCAGGCCTTGCCGCAGACCATGTTGCTTATCCAATTCGTGGCGCATTACGCAAAACCAATGTGCAGTTTCGGATGGGAACTCCAGAAAAGTTAAATGCTGCAGCTAGCGAGTTAACTTTGACTGATGGCCAAGTTGTTAAGTATGACCATCTAGTTATTGCTTTGGGTTCAACCACGGCTGACTTTGGAATCGCTGGCGTTAAAGAAAATGCCTTAGGAATGAAGACGGTCGGCGAAGCATTGACGATTCGATCTGAAGTTATGCGTTCATATGAAGACATGTGCCGGCAAGGAA
The DNA here is from genome assembly GCA_009702945.1 of Actinomycetota bacterium. Classification (GTDB taxonomy): domain Bacteria; phylum Actinomycetota; class Actinomycetes; order S36-B12; family UBA5976; genus UBA5976. Next base: position 11,104 of record WLGZ01000006.1, read on the forward strand.
ACAAAGATAACCTCGATATTGCAATTGTTGGTGGCGGGCCTACCGGTGTTGAAATGGCTGGCGCTTTTGCGGAGTTAGTTCGCGGACCACTTCGTTCAGATTATGCAGATGCGGCAAATCGAGTTCGAGTCTCCATTATTGAAGCTGGCCCAAGATTAGTTCCTTCATTCTCGGAATCACTTTCTAACAAAACTCAAAAAGATTTAGAAAAACTTGGGGTGAAAGTTCTTACTAATACTTCGGTAAAGGAAGTATTGCCAGATTCAATCCTTACCCTTGATGGAAATACGATCCAAGCAAATACAACGGTTTGGGCAGCGGGTGTTAAGGGAGTGCCAGCTATGGATCTTTTGCATCTGCCAGTTACTAGAGGTCGAATTGATGTTTCGAGCACACTCCAAGTAACGGGTTACGAAAATGTCTGGGCGATTGGTGACATTGCTGGAGCCGTAGGAGCAGATGGTGCTCCACTGCCGATGGTTGCACCGGTTGCAATGCAACAGGGTCGATTCCTTTCAAAGCAGATCCAAGCCTTGACCGCAGCTAAGCCACTTGAGAATTTCAAATACAAAGACAAAGGCTCAATGGCAACTATCGGTCGTCACAAAGCAATTGTTGAAGTTAAAGGGATTCGAATTTCAGGACCAATTGCTTGGTTGGCTTGGCTCTGGCTGCACCTGTTTTACATCCTTGGTGGTCGAAACAAGATTGGCACTATGGCCGACTGGACGTGGAACTATTTAACCTTTGATCGTGGCAATCGACACATTATGGACTCGTTTTAACCAATTGCCGATTGGCATTTTCAGCCATTCACTCGCTATCCTTACTAAGTTGCCTTCGGGCGACAAATGGCAGATTGCCCGAGCGGCCAATGGGAGCGGACTGTAAATCCGTCGCGAAAGCTACAGTGGTTCGAACCCACTATCTGCCACCAGAAAGCGCCAGGTTCCGACGGGGACTGGCGCTTTCTTTATTCCCCGACTTACTTCGAGTCGAAGGCCAGAACTGTCTCAACTAGAACCTGGGCACCATCGGCTGCCCATTCTTGGGTAATTGACTCGTTCTCGGCGTGACTAATTCCTTTGTCGCATGGAATGAAAATCATGGTGGTTGGCATGACCGAGGTAAGCTGGCAGGCGTCGTGGCCAGCACCAGAAATCATTCGCTTTGAGGTCTTGCCACAGGAAGCGGCGGCTTGTTCAACGAGGTCAACAAGTTCCTGCGTGAAGTTGATAGTTGCAGAATCAAGTTCCTGCCGGCTTTCTACTTCAACACCATATTTATCAGCGGTTTCTTTCAAAGCCTGATTAAGCGAAGCAGTCATAACATCTAGAACTGCAATTTCGGGATTTCGGAATTCGACCATCAATTCGACATGCCCCGGAATCACGTTAGGGGAGTTAGGAGTGACGACTATGTGCCCAACGGTGGCTCGGCCAGTAAGTGGTTGATCTAAACCAATCTGCTGGACTGCCTTAATTAAGTGTGACGCTGCGACTAGGGCATCGCGGCGAGTTTCCATTGGATAAGTTCCGGTGTGACCTGCTTGGCCTGTGATGCCAACTCGGAACCAACGCATACCTTGCACCAAAGTGACGACGCCAATTTGAAGGTTTTCATCTTGCAGAATTGGACCTTGCTCAATGTGAATCTCGAAATATGCTTGATGCTCGACGGGAGAGACTTTGTCAGTTCCGGCGTATCCAATTTCAGTTAGCGACTTTCCAAGTTGGACTCCGTCAACATCTTTGCGAACTAAGAGCTCCTCGGCAGTGAACTTGCCAGCGAAATAGGCGGCGCCCATCATGGCTGGAGCGAAGCGAGCGCCTTCTTCATTTGTCCAAACTGCAACTTCAATCGCATGCTTAGTTTCAGTTTTGGATTCGTGCAGAATTCGAAGTAATTCCAAGCCAGCCATGACGCCATAGATGCCGTCATACTTTCCACCAAGTGGCTGGGAATCTAAATGTGAACCGATCAGAATTGTCTTTGCGCTGGAATCAGTTCCAGCCCAGCGCATAAAAGTATTACCCAAAGCATCTATGCGAATTGTGCAACCAAGTTCGCGAGCCGCTGCAACTACATAATCGCGCGCCTGACCATCTTCCTTGGATGCTGCTAAACGATGTAGCCCGCCGGCCGGTGTTGCACCGTAGACAGAAATTTCATCCAGAGATTTCCAAAGTCGAGCTGAATTAATCAGGGGAGTGGTCATGCCTGAGCTTTGCGCACGTAATGGAAATCGCAATGCGAGTCGCCACCCATGATGGTTTTGGTGCGAGTGATCTCAATTGTTGGATCGTAACCAACTATGAATTCAAAATCGCGGGTGCAGGAAAGCAAGTTTCCAATTTCAGCCAAGCCCATTTCTTGATACATCTCGGCATAAGCACAGCGCTTTACTTCGTAGGTGTAAACCTCTTCGGATTCTTCAATTACATCAGTTACTAGTGCGTCATCCTTTTTCCAAAGGTCTTGGATGGCAATGAAAGTTAATAGGTTCGCGCCATTTGGTTCACTTGCAGCAAATCGAGCGCCAGCCTTGTGTGCATCTTCGGTAATTGCTTCCCGAATAATGTCGGATGCTCGTTCCTGGCCTAACTCACGCTTCATGATCTGGTAAATCGGAGAAATGATGTTTGCCTCGATCCGGCGGCGCTGCAAAATGCCCAGCTGGTCGTCTTGGTCTTGCACTGAGACGCTCAAATTTTCTGCTGATGTTGCCATGTGATTCTCCCGATTTCCTAGGGTTTTAATAATCGTAGTATTCATGCGGATATTCGGAGTGCCAAGATTTGGCAATTGGCCAGAGCCAATTGACCAGTTAGGCTCAATTTCCCTGTAACGGCAGGTATTCGATACGCTAACGGGGCGCAGAAATGCGTTTCTAGAAGAAAAGACTGGCCCCCTTGGCACAGTGGTAGCGCACTTCCTTGGTAAGGAAGAGGTCGTCAGTTCGATTCTGACAGGGGGCTCGAAGGCCGTGTTTACGCACGGTTTTAAGCCGGGGTAGCTCAGCTTGGTAGAGCAAGCGGCTCATAATCGCTGTGTCGCCGGTTCAAGTCCGGCCCTCGGTACGTAAAGGCAAGACCAGTTACACACCATGTGTAGCTGCTCAAACGAAAGGCAAGACCATGGCACGTAACGACGTTCGTCCAAAGATCACTTTGGCATGCGAAGACTGCAAAGACCGCAACTACATCTCACGCAAGAATCGTCGTAACGATCCTGACCGCCTAGAGATCAAGAAGCATTGCCCTAAGTGCAACAAGCACACTCTTCACAAGGAAACTCGTTAATTAGTTAACGCTTGTTAAGGGGAATCCCATGGGAATGAACCACGACATGATCGGTCATGTCTATCCACCTTCTAAGCCTTACTTGGTGACTTCAGAGAATATTTCTGCATTCGTCAAAGCACTTGGTGACACTAACCCTGCATATGCAGACGGCACTGTTGCGCCTCCAACTTTTCCAATTGTGGTCACGATGAATGCAATGGATACTGCATTCCATGACCCAGCCTTGCAACTGGATTATTCACGTTTAGTCCATAGCGATCAAAAGTTTGAATACCTTCGCCCGATTCGCGTTGGCGATGAACTAACAGTCGCTGCATCAGTGGAAGAAATTAAACCGCTCGGCACAAACGAAATTGCAACTTTCAAGACCGATGTTTTCTCTGGGGACGAACTTGTCGTTACGGGCTGGTCCAAGATTGTTGTGCGAGGACCAGAAGCATGACATTAAACATTTCAGATGTTTCGGTAGGAATGGAACTTCCTGCTCTGGATTTAGCATTCACTCGAGCTGACTTAGTTGCTTACGCAAATGCTTCCGGTGACCAAAATCCAATTCACCAGGATGAAGAATTTGCAAAGTCCGTTGGACTCCCAGATGTAATTGCCCACGGCATGTTGACCATGGGGCGTGCAATTCAGGTTGTGACGAATTGGGTTGGCGATCCAACTGCAGTAATCGACTATTCGGTTCGAATGACTCGTCCAGTTGTTGTACCAAATACTGCCGAAGGATCAGTTGTTAGCTTCACTGGAAAAGTTGCCCAGATCAATGACGATGGGACCATTCAAGTTGATCTTGGCGCGGTCTTTGGCGAAACAAAAGTCCTAGGTTTAGCAAAAGCAACTGTGCGACTAGCACAATAGGAACATGATGCGCAGCCTTGCGGAACTGACCACTTTGCGCGTGGGTGGCACGCCAAACTCGCTAGTCATCGCTACGTCTGAATCAGAGATTATCGACGTAGTTTCTGCAAAACCAAACGCACTTATTCTCGGTGGCGGCAGCAATGTTTTGGTTAGTGATAACTTCCACGGCGATGTGATCAAGATTGAATCACAAGGTTTCGAAAATGATGAATCTGCCTGTGCTGGTGCTTGGGTAACTGTTGCTGCTGGACACAATTGGAATGATTTCGTAGCTACCGCAGTGGCAAATGGTTGGACTGGAATTGAAGGACTGGCCGGCATTCCAGGGACTGTGGGAGCGACCCCAATTCAAAATGTGGGTGCTTACGGGCAAAGTGTGAGCGAAACGATTGCACAAGTTCGAGCTTGGAACCGCAAGACAAAATCCGTTGACACCATTTTTGCTGCAGATTGCGAGTTCGGATATCGCTCATCAGTTTTCAAAACTAATCCTGATACCTGGGTTATCTTGAGCGTTACATTTCAGTTGCCACTTGGAACAATGTCAGCACCAATCGCATATAACGAACTAGCTGCAAAACTAAAGGTGGAACTTGGCGATCGGGTTAGCACTTCCGAGTTGCAGACTGCCGTTTTAGAACTTCGTGCTGGCAAGGGCATGGTTCTGGATTCAGCTGATCATGACACTTGGAGTGTTGGGTCGTTCTTTATGAATCCAAGAGTTGCAACCGCACCAGAAAATGCGCCGCACTGGCCAGAGGCTGACGGATCTTTAAAG
>WLGZ01000060.1 GCA_009702945.1 Actinomycetota bacterium
TGCAACTAACGCATTCCCACCATTACTTCGTCGCCTTAAGTATTTGATCGTTCCGGTTTACGATTCAGTTCTAGTTACCGAGCCATTAAGCGAACAGCAACGTCGTGACATTGGTTGGGCTGGCAATGAAGGCGTTAGCGATACCGGCAATCAATTCCATTACTACCGCCCAACTGCAGACGGTCGAATCCTTTGGGGTGGATACGACGCGACTTATCATTTCCGCAGTGGCTTTGGCGTGCAGCATGAGCACTCAACAAAATCTTGGCCCAAGTTAGCCGACCACTTCTTCTCAACATTCCCGCAACTTGAGGGATTGCGTTTCGAGTATGCCTGGAGTGGTGCGATCGATACCTGCACCCGCTTTAGTGCCTTCTGGGGAACTGCAATGGATGACAAAGTTGTATATGTCGCTGGCTACACCGGACTTGGTGTCGGAGCATCTAGGTTTGGCGCCCAGGTATCGATCGACAAGTTGCTAGATCGCGACACCGATAGACGCAATCTTGAAATGGTCAACACTTTGCCAATTCCTTTTCCGCCAGAGCCGTTTAAGTCAGCTGGAATTAACTTCACTCGCTGGTCACTTGATAAAGCCGATCGCAATCAAGGTAAGCGAAACATCTGGCTGCGCACGCTAGATCGATTTGGTATGGGATTCGACAGTTAAAGTTAATGGCATGAAGCAGTTGCCAGTACTAATTGTTATCGATGTCCAAGATGGATTCCTGGATCCTGCGTGGGGGAATAGCACTAACCCAAAGTGTGAAGAAAACATAAAGTCACTTCTTGACTTATGGCGAGCAAAAGAAGCTCCTATTGTTTTGGTTCGCCATGATTCAGTCAGTCCAAATTCAAAACTTTCTCCAAATAGCCCTGGCAATGCGCTTCAATCGAGAGTTCTAGGTAAGCATGATCTCTTGATTTCTAAATCAGTTAATTCAGCTTTTTATGGAACACCAGACCTACATGAATGGTTAAAGGCGAATGATTACCGCGATGTGGTGATATGTGGAATCACAACTAATCATTGCTGCGAGACAACGGCACGCATGGCAGGAAATCTTGGCTATGAAGTCACCTTTGTTTTGGATGCAACTCGTGCATATGACATGACGGATGTAAATGGCAAAGTTATTTCCGCTGATGAAGTGATGCGCATGACAGGTGCCAATTTAGATGTCGAATTTGCCACAGTCGTTGATACTAAATATGTGCTTGAAAGATTTGCATAGGATTCGACAGTTAATCCCTGGCGCAGGTTGTAAAGTCAAAGACATGGCGACTGGATTTGTTTGGGAAGAGCTTTATGGCTGGCACAGCACCGGCTCTAACACTGGACAAACTCCTTCAAGTTCCATAGTCCAGCCATATCAACACTTTGAAAGTCCGGAAACTAAAGTTCGATTCGCCTCCTTAGTTGAAGTTTCTGGCCTGGCCAAAGACTTGGTCCGCATTCCTGCGATTCCAGCCACAGAAGAAGACTTGCTGCGGGTTCATACCCAAGAGCATCTGGCTCGAATCAAGCGAGAAAGTCTAAATCCAAAAGGTGGTGACGCCGGAGATGGCGATTCGCCATTTGGATTGGGCGGATTCGAAATTGCAGCTCTTGCCGCAGGTGGAGCAATTGCTGCGCTGCGGGCGGTAGTTTCTGGCGAAGTTAACAATGCCTATGCGTTAGTGCGCCCACCTGGACATCATGCAATTGCGTCAACGGGAATGGGTTACTGCATATTTGCAAACGCAGCAATTGCAATTGAGAATGTTCGCGCAACTATGGGCGTACAACGAGTTGCAATTGTGGATTGGGATGTACATCACGGAAATGGAACGCAGGATATTTATTTCTCAGATCCAGATGTCTTGTGCATTTCGATCCATCAGGACAATTTGTATCCAGCAAACAGCGGATTAGTTGATGAGATCGGCGACGGATTGGCTGCCGGTTCAGTAATCAATATTCCGCTACCAGCTGGCTCTGGAATCGGTGCATACAGCTCGGCATTTGACAGAGTAGTTTTGCCAGCGATTCGTCGGTTTAATCCTGATGTAATCGTGATCACTTCTGGTTTTGATTCGAGTGCATTTGATCCACTTGCCCAGATGCTGTTAACTGCTGCAGGCTATAGCGAGCTAACCAAGAAGATACTTCAACTTGCAGATGAAGTTTGCTCCGGTCGAGTCATGATGACGCATGAAGGTGGATACTCTCCGGTTTATGTACCTTATTGTGGGCTTGCAGTTCTTGAGGAGATGTCTAGTATTAAAACTGGCATGAATGATCCTTATGGACATGCCTTTGAAAATTTGCCAGATCAAAAACTTTCGGCTGCTCAAGCGGATCGCATATCTCAAGTAGTAGCGACCCACGCACTGTGATTATTTAGTCGAATCTCTTTACTTGGCCAAGAATCAATCCCTCAGTGATTGCTCTGGCAGCTGCTGCAGCGCGATTTGGCGCACCTAACTTATCGAGAATGTGTTCAATGTGAGATCCGACAGTTCGCGAACTGATTTGCAATGCAGCGCCAATTTCCAAGTTAGATAAACCGTTTGCCGCCAGAGTTAAGACTTCGAGCTCACGATGTGTAAGTGGGCCAACATCTGCGATATCTAGCGAGATAACTGCGGACATTGGTTGGTTATCACCGCGGCATGGCATTACCCGAATTCTAAACATGTCGTCATTGAGATCTTGTGGCCAGATAAACGAGCTCCAGGAATTCATGCTGGCATTTTGATGTGCGTAGGAAATCAAATCGCTACCCGGTTTAAACAAGTCATGATCAGGCAATCCAGGTAGCGCAATCGGATTTCCATCAGCGCTGATACCAACAGCGGATTGTCCAGAACCAATCAACATAGAAAGCCATTTTCCTGATTGAGTTTGATCGGCCATGTTTGCTAGCACGCTACAAAGACTGCTGATTGCATCGCGAGCTATATCTGAAGGGTGCTCTGGAGATGTTGTTGAGAGATTGATGACTCCAGTGACTCGACCATCTGTGGTACGAAGGCACATAGTTAAGCCTTCGCTATATCCAGCAGGAACTAGTACGTCTCCTACTGCCCAGTTATCAAATGGATCACCTGGTAGATCCTTCATTCGAACTGGTCTTCCGGTGATTGGGAGGGCAAGCGCCTTCATTAGTTCAGTGAACCTTTGACTATGTAAATGGCTAAGTACATCAGAGTCATAACCAACGCTTGCAAGCGGAGTAACTTCTCCAGTAATTGGATGCAGGGTGTTTATCTCCGCGGCATCAAATGGAATGAGTTTGCGAAGTTCTTCAAAAACTGCACTTGCCCTAGCTGCTTGCGGAGCCTGCTCCGATGCAACTGCTGCCACACGTCCTACGACGTCCATGGCCTGAGTAAGCGAAGGGCTTGACATAACGAAATAGTGGCAGAATTAAAGAGTTCCTGTACCTATTATTCGGAACCTAATCATTGGCTGTAACCAAATTGTTGCCTGAAATGACCATTTGGAGATTTTAAGAAACCCTTTATTTGCTGGATTTTTTAGATATCCCTCGATACAGTGCTTGAAATATCCGCCATTTGACGGATAACTCATGAACGACTTTGAGAGGACTATTGACCCAATCGAGCGCGGTCCCGCGCTCCCTGTCATGCGTGGAGGACGAAAGTGATTCGATCCAAGACATCAATAAGGGTTGCCAGTTTGGCAGCCGCCGCAGCATTACTTGCTGCTTGTGGTGGCGGTTCTGGGGATGCCTCAGCAACCGGTGCTGCAACAGCCGCTGCACCAACAGGTGAACCGATTGTTATCGGTGCACCATTTGCACAGTCCGGTCCGGCAGGTATTGCGGATCATAAAGATTGCTGGAACGGAACAGATCTTGCAATCGAAGAAATCAATAATGCTGGTGGTGTTAATGGTCGTCCACTTGAATTAAGTGTTACCGACATCGACATTCTTACTCCAGAAGGCATTACAGCAGCTTTCCAGAAGCTAGCTGCTGAAAAGGTTTCTGCAATTCAGTCTGCGTTCGTCATTATTCCGCCTCCAGCACTTGATGCTGCAGCGGCATACGGCGCACCTTACATGAGTGGCGACACCAACATTGATGCGATCAAGCTTGCCCAAGCTGATGCAGTCAAGTATGGAAACTACTTCACCGATCCAGCCGAAACATACTACGGCTCCGGTTTTGTAACTTTCCTTACCCAGCTTTCCGATAGCGGATCCTGGACACCAAGTAACAACAAGGTCGACATTATTCGTGGCGACACTGCTTACAACAAGAACATCGCTGACGCTACTGAAGCTGCAATTGCTGCTTCAGGTGGCAAGTGGGAACTTGGTCAGATCATTGACATCACAGCAGGCACAAAAGACTGGGGTCCAGTAATTGCTAAGTTGCAGGCAAACCCTGCCGGCGCAATCATGGTTGATCACTGGATTGGTGCAGAACTTGCTTCCTTCTCACAGCAGTTTGCTGGAGATCCAGTAGCAGATTCACTTGTCTACCTACAGTACGGACCGTCACAGCCAGAGTTCTTGCAGATCGCAGGAGCCGCAGCTGAAGGTTTCGTATGGGGAACTGTGATTGGTGTTGGAAATACTTCCGATCAGGACAAAGCATTCCGCGCTGCGTACCAAGCTAAGTTCGGCGTAGACGACGTATCTATGGGTATGGTCTACACCGGATGGTGCTACGACACAGTTAACGTATTGGCGAATGCTTGGAAGAATGTTGACCCAGCAGACTTTGCTGCAGTTAACGAGTACATCAAGGCAAATCCATATGACGGTGTGACTGGACACTTGGACTTCTCCAACCAGTCAGTGCCGATTTACCCAACTGTGGAATCAGATCCTGCAAAGGGTGTTACACATTACTTCTACCAAGTTCAGGGCGGTCGTCACACGACAATTGCTCCTGACGGCGATGCTGAAGCAGCATTCGTTAAGCCAGCTTGGATGCAGTAATCAAATGCAAGTACTAGCTTGTTCCAACATTGCACTTGAACTAGGTGGTCGTCAGATCCTTAGTGATGTGAACTTAAGTGTTGGTCAAGCAGAAGTAGTTGGTCTTGCCGGTCCCAATGGGGCCGGCAAGACCAGCCTTTTTGAAGTTCTCTCTGGTCGAAATTTGAATCACCAGGGAAAAGTTGAACTCAATGGTGTGGACATAACTTCACTTTCCATGCAAGAAAGAGTCAAACTCGGACTGGTGCGAACTTTTCAACGCCCAGTTGTTCCAGCCACACTTACTGTTGGCGAAACCCTGAAAGCTGCTCGCAAGGCTTTTGATCCAAAGCCAAGTCGACTAAGAATGGAATGGGTTGCTGAATTCGTTCACTTAAATGCACCTATGAATACTCCAACAGGGGGATTAGAAACCCTCGAACGACGCAAGCTAATGCTTGCCTGTTTGCTTGCAAGGGAACCAAAAATTGTTTTGCTAGATGAGCCGGCATCAGGATTAACCGGATCTGAGATTGATGAAATTGATTTAATCGTAAGAAAACTCGCTCAAGAATATGGCATCTCAGTTCTATTAATTGAACATCGACTGGAATTACTTGCAATGGTTGCTTCCCGAGTACTCGTTTTGGATGTTGGCGAAATTATTGCCGAAGGTCCACCAGATTCAGTCTTTAAGCAACCAGCTGTGCGGGCTGCGTACTTCGATGTTCCAATAGAAAGCGCAGTGGGTGCATAGATATGAGTCTTCTTGAAATGCGGGAAGTTTCCTCCGGGTATGGAACCATGCGGGTAATCCATGGCCTCAACTTCACAATTGATCCTGGCGAGAGAATTGGACTTGTTGGCCTAAATGGTCATGGCAAAACCACGCTGATCAGCACAATTGTCGGAATGACTGGCTGGCAAGATGGCTCGATTGAGTTCATGGGTCAACAAATTGGTGGTCGCCGTTCGCA
>WLGZ01000061.1 GCA_009702945.1 Actinomycetota bacterium
CAGTCGCACGAAGCACTGGACCAGTAACACCAAGAGCCATGCAACCAGCAAGATCAAGTTTGCCGATGCCCTGAGTTCGAGCTAACCAAATCGAGTTGTCGACCAACATGTCAGCGGTATCTTTCATGCGACGCGGTAGCGCCATGATTGTGTCGCGGATTTGCTGCTCAGCTCCAGCTGGCAAATCTTGTGCCACACCACCTGGTCGGATGTAAGCACTATTCATACGTAGGCCGGTTACAAGTTCAAACAAGTCAAGAACTGATTCGCGCTCGCGGAATCCGAAAATCATTGCAGTAAGTGCGCCAAGTTCCATACCGCCGGTTGCAAGTGCAACTAAGTGTGATGAAACTCGGTTAAGTTCCATCATCATTACGCGAATAATTTGTGCGCGTTCTGGAATCTGATCCGTAATACCTAGGAGTTTTTCAACGCCTAAGCAGTATGCAGTCTCATTAAAGAATGGTGACAAGTAATCCATGCGAGTAACGAAAGTTACGCCCTGGGTCCAAGTGCGGTATTCAAGATTCTTTTCGATACCGGTATGTAAGTATCCGATTCCACAACGAGCTTCAGTTACGGATTCGCCTTCAAGTTCCAAAATCAAACGCAATACACCGTGAGTTGATGGATGCTGAGGACCCATGTTTACAACAATGCGTTCGTATTCGCCTTCGGCAGCACCAAGAACTGAATCCCAGTCTTGACCCATAACGGTATGGACGCGACCTTCAGTTGTTTCGTAATTAGGTGAGTAAGTATCAGACATTAGCTGTAAGACCTCCGAACATCTGGAGGTGGAATAGTTGCGCCCTTGTATTCAACTGGAACGCCACCAAGTGGATAGTCCTTGCGCTGGGGATGGCCCTGCCAATCGTCCGGCATCATGATGCGGATTAAGTGTGGATGGCCATCAAAAATAATTCCAAAGAAGTCATATGCTTCGCGTTCATGCCAGTCGTTGGTTGGATAAACCGACATGATCGAAGGAATGTGTGGATTGGCATCTGGAACGGAAACTTCAAGTCGAATTCGGCGATTGTGAGTTAGCGAACGGAAATGGTAAACCGCGTGTAACTCACGATCTTTATATTCTGGGTAGTGAACGCCGCTAACGCCAAGGCAAAGTTCAAAGCGCAGACCTGGTTCATCGCGAAGAGTTTTTGCTATTGCGACTAATTCACTCGGGCGAACATGAAGCGTTAGCTCATCATGATCTACAACTACTTTTTCAATTGCCTTATCCCAGGATGAATCAAAATCTGGAAGAGCTGCAATTAGTTCATCAGCAAGTACATCAAAGTAACTTCCGTATGGGCGTTCAGATGGAGCTGGAACCGGTACCACAGTTGCAAGTCCGCCAAAGCCCGATGTGTCACCTGAGCCAGAAGCGCCAAACATTCCTTGGCTGGCACTTGTTACTTCAAGCAACGGCTGACCGTTGTGTACTACTTCATTGCTCATCGCAGTAAACCTCGCTGCGCAGTTACTGGAGTTGCAAGTAGTGCTTCTTTTTCAAGTTCAACAATTTCACGTTTGCGGTTTGACCCCAACTTGGTGTCGCCGATTTGTTCGTGAAGTTTTAGTAAGGCATCGATAAGCATTTCTGGGCGAGGTGGGCAACCCGGCAAGTAAATATCAACTGGTACTACGTGATCGACACCTTGCACAATCGCATAGTTATTGAACATGCCACCTGAGGATGCACAGGCACCCATGGCAAGTACCCACTTAGGCTCTGGCATTTGATCGTAAATCTGGCGAAGTACTGGAGCCATTTTTTGGCTAACGCGACCAGCCACGATCATCAAGTCAGCTTGGCGAGGTGAAGCGCGGAAAACTTCCATACCAAAGCGAGCTAAGTCATATCGTCCTGCGCCAGACGCCATCATTTCAATGGCGCAGCAGGCAAGACCAAATGTTGCTGGCCAAAGAGAGTTCTTGCGGGCATAGCCAGCTAAGCCTTCGACCGTGGTTAGTAAAACACCACTTGGCAGTTTCTCTTCTAGTCCCATTTTTTCCTCTAACCTCTAAAAATTCTTAATCCCACTCAAGTCCACCACGACGCCAAACAAATGCGTACGCAACTAGAACTGTGAGAATGAAAATGATCATTTCAATTAATCCAAACAAACCAAGCGCATCGAAGGTAACTGCCCATGGGTAGAGAAAAACTATTTCGATGTCAAAAATAATGAAGAGCATTGCGGTGATGTAGTACTTGACTGGGAAGCGTCCGCCACCAAGCTGGGCTTGAGCTGGCTGGATTCCACATTCGTACGCATCAACTTTGGCGCGGTTGTATCTTTTTGGTCCGGTAAACGAAGCAGCAGCAACAGAGAAGACAGCAAAACCAAATGCCAAAAGACCTAAGAAGAAAATGGGTAGGTACACATTTCCCTGTCCCACGGTTAGGCCACCTTTCGCTTGCGCTAGTCAATCCTAGAGCCGAAAAGCCCCTTGAAAATTCAGCATTTGTGCGTTTGTGAATTAATTCACTAATGCGCCCTTAGTTTATTTGCCGAGGGTTAATGGGTCACTTTTGGGTCCTGGCTTACTACCCGATCGTTAAATCAGGTGACTATTTGGTGGCTCGGTGCAGGGCAACAATTCCGCCAGTTAAATCGCGATATTCGCAGGTTTTCCAGCCTGATGCCAAAATCACTTTGCTCAGTTCGTCCTGATTAGGCCAGGCCCGAATCGATTCGGCCAAGTAAACGTAGGCATCTGGATTGCTCGACATCTTGTTAGCTACCGCGGGCAGCGCCTTCATTAGGTATTCCATATAGACCGTGCGAAATGGCGACCAAGTTGGATGGCTGAATTCGCAAACTACTAGGCGGCCACCTGGCTTGGTGACTCTGGCCATTTCAGTAAGCGCCTTTTTCGGATCCTGAACATTTCGCAGTCCAAATGAAATTGTCACGGCATCGAAGGATTCATCGGCAAATGGCAAGTTCATGGCATCGCCTTGAACGAAAGTTAAATGTGGGAATTGGCTGCGGCCAACCTCAATCATTCCGGCACTGAAATCACAAGCAGTCGGATTGGCTCCGGCTTCATAAAAAGGTTGAGTACTCGTTCCAGTTCCAGCAGCTAAATCCAAGATTTCTTCGCCAACTGTTGGTGCAACTGCAGCAACCACGGCTTTACGCCAGGTGCGTGTTTGACCCAAGCTCAGAACGTCATTAGTAATGTCATATTTTTTTGCGACAGCATCAAACATCGCAGCCACTTCATGAGGCTCTTTGTTTAAATACGCGCGTGACATGTCTCTAGTCTGCCATCTTTTATGCCGTGCGCATTCCCAAGCACTTAGGCCAAAGTGGGTAACGTATCTAGCACCGATTTCCAAAGTGCGTGCACATTTGGAATGGCTGCCGCTACACGTTCCTGATCCTTAGTCAATGTGGCATCACGCAAAATCACACTTGCAGTCGTTGGTGATAGTGCAATGTCACCAACGAATAGAGATTTCCAGACTTTGTCTTCATCACTTCTTATCTGCTCAAGATTTGCCATATCTTTGCGCAGGGTGGCTGCCTTTGCGGTGAGGTTTTCACGATGCTCTTGTGACAATGTCACAATTCCTCCAATAACCGCTCCACCATTGAAGAAGATGAATGGGATTGCCGCATAAGCCAAAGCTGCGCTATAAGAACCCGAATTATCACCAGCGAAGTATCCAAGGATCAAAAGCCAGAAAAACAAGTAGGCAACCACGATTGCTTCATAGATAAGTACTCGGATTAACACCGGCAAACTGGTCACTTTTGTCACTACGTAATTCTCATAAGCCCAAAAAATTACGAAACTTGAAATGCTTAAAACGCTTCCCCAAAAAAATGCGTAAGCATCAGTTAAGAAGTAACTGAGCCAACTACTAAATCCAAAAAAAGCAAAAATTGAAATCAACCCAGGCAGCACGTCATTCTTTTTAGTACTGGCATTGATTACGGAAGAAAGTGTGGAGTTTGATCTTGAACTAATCCTTGGGATTCGCACCAAATCTGGGAAGCGATTCGAGATTTTCCCAATTCGGTTCTCGACTTCATCTAGCGTTTCGTTTAGCTGGTTTATTTCAATATCAATATCCTGGTCGCGCGAACTCGTTGCCGCAAAGTTTTCAAGAGTGCCTCTAGTTGATTGAATCTCAAGGGAAACTTCTCGAATTGCAAAAGTCCTGGCCTCTTTAATCGTCAAAGAGAGCTCTAGTTGCTGCTTAGACAAAGTTGTAAGCAACTCTTTGCCAATATTTACTTGTCTAAAATTGCTATCCAAAGCCGCGGACACCCAGCCAAAACCAAGATAGATAAATGTTGTGAACATCAGACTGATTGTGCGTTGCAAAAGAGATTGCGTAATTGGTTCTAGATTCCAAGTTCTAAGTATGACTTCAAACAGAAATGTTCCAAGAATGTTCACAAGCAAAACGACCACCACTACAAGTGCTGGAAAGAAATTGCCTAATGAGGCGCGAGGTAGCAGTTTTCCAACGATTGCTAGCAGAGCGACAACCAAGCATTGCGAAATTGCCAGCGCTCCAAGACTGTAGACAATTAACTGACTTTGATCCGCTGCATAGACCGTTAGCTTTCCAAGCGAGAAAACCAACGATGACAGACTTAAGGCAGCCAAGTTAAACGTCTCGGGACCGGCAATATTTTGGATTAACCGACGCTTTTTTGGACTTGCTGGCGTGGCAGTTAACTGGGTCACGCCTTAAGTCTATGTAGGTCATACGCGCACATGCCCAGTAGCGAAAGACGTCGTAGGCTTATCAGGTTATGACTTCATTAGCTGCGGACCAAGAATCAATCTTGTACGTCCGAACCGTTGAAATACCTGACATTCCTAATCTGCTCGCGCTCCTTCCGGCAGACGGTGGTTTGGCGTGGATCAATGGATTAGCTACAAATCAAATGGGAATTGTTGGCTGGGGCGAAGTTACTCGTAGTTCATTTCATGGCCCTGAGCGATTTAGTCGGGCGCAACGTTGGTGGTCCCAACAATGTGCTACTTCAAAAGGTGACGAACCAATTGCCTTTGCCTCATTTGCCTTTGATAAGGATCCAGGAAATTCAGTTTTAGTAATTCCAGAAGTAGCAATAATTCGAAACCAAACTGGTACCCGACTAACAATTACCAGCGATGTCGCAATCTCGGATGCGCAGCTTGCTGGAGTTCTCAGCGATATAAATCGACCTCGGGTAGTTTCGCAAGGACTTAACAACGTTACTTGGTTACCCGGATCAAGGCCGGTTTCGGAATGGCAAGCCGCCGTAGATTCCGCAGTTGCTCGCATCAACGCTGGTGAGTTAGACAAAGTAGTTTTGGCCCGAGACATAGTGGCCCAACTCGATGAACCAATTCACATCGGCGCACTACTAATTCGACTTAATGAATCGTTTCCAGAATGTTGGACTTTTTGTGTAGATGGATTAGTTGGAGCAACCCCAGAACTTTTGATTCGAAGAGATGGCGAACATGTAACAAGCCGCGTACTTGCTGGAACTATGCGTAGAAGCCGGGACACAGATCGCGATGGCCAACTTGCTGCCGAGTTGCTTGACTCAGATAAAGATCAAGAAGAGCATGTTTACGCCGTCGAGTCAGTTGCTGCTGCGCTTGCCACACATTGCACAGATTTGAATGTGCCAGAACGTCCATTCATTTTGCGTCTAGCGAATGTCCAGCACTTGGCAACTGACGTTACTGGCGAACTTGTGGATGCTGCCCCAGCGCTTGCACTTGCCGCTTCATTACATCCAACCGCTGCAGTTTGTGGAACTCCGACTGAGCGTGCCACACATGTAATCAAAG
>WLGZ01000062.1 GCA_009702945.1 Actinomycetota bacterium
GGTGCTTCCATTGGCGGACGTCCGCATCACCGCATTGGTGATCGCTACCAGGATCTTAAGGATCTTGGAAGTAATGCCAACTAGTTTTGCGCTTCCTGAATCAATAGTTTCTGGCAAGACTTCTAAGGGCACCGCATGGAGTCGCTGCGGCAATGGTCCGACGATAGTTCTTCTTCATGGTGTTGGCATGAACAAATCCGTCTGGGCACCTGAAGTAAATCTGTTGTGTGAAAGTTTTGACGTTTTGATTTGCGACATGTGGGGTCATGGCGAAAGTGATCTACCAAATCGCGAATTGTCTCTGAAGGATTACACCCAGCAACTAGTCGATTTGTTAAAAGAGCTTGAAATAGATTCAGCAGTTGTTGCTGGGCATTCGATGGGTGCGCTAATTGCTCTGGATTTTGCAATCAATAACCCAAATACCTGCCTTGGGGTTTGTGCGATGAATGCCGTATTCGATCGAACTGCTGAACAAAGTGCTGCGGTAAAGAAGCGTGCAGCCGATTTAGCTGCAGGTGGCGTTAGCGTCAATCTTGCTGAAACTTTAGAGCGTTGGTTTGGACAACCAGGAACGCATGAGTTTCCAGAAGCCGAAGCACTTGCCCAAGAGTTGCTTTTGGTTGTAAATCCAAAGGGCTATGAAGCGGCCTATTCAGTTTTTGCAGTGTCAGATAAAGCACATGCTCAGACTCTGACAACCCTTGCAGTCCCTGCCCTGTTTTTCACTGCCGATGGTGACCCAAACTCAACCCCAGAAATGAGTTTTGCCATGGCAGCTTTGGCACCGAATGGCTCATCAAAGGTCTTAACGGGCCACCGGCACATGATGACTTTGACCGCACCTGAGGAAGTTTCTGCGACCTTAGCCACATTTACGCAATCCGTAACCAAGTAAGGCTGGAAGGTAAGAAGATATGGCTATGAAGTTTTCACTGTTTGCCCACATCGAGCGCTACGACGATTCAGTTTCACATAAGCAACTGCTGGATGAGCTAACTGAGTTCACGCTGATGGCTGAAGCCGGTGGCATGGAAACTATCTGGATTGGTGAGCATCACGCAATGGAATACACCGTTGCCCCAAACCCATTTATTAACTTGGCTTATCTGGCTGCAAAGACGACAAAAATTCGCCTCGGAACTGGCAACGTAATTGCGCCGTTTTGGCATCCAATTCGCCTTGCTGGTGAAGCCGCGCTTTGCGATCTAACCAGCAACGGTCGCCTAGACCTTGGTATCGCCCGCGGTGCGTACATGTTCGAGTATGAACGAATCATGCCTGGCCTTGATGCAATGGAAGCTGGACTGCGAATGCGCGAGCTAGTTCCAGCGGTTCAGCAATTGCTAATTGGTAACTACACCCATGATGGCGAGTACTGGAAATTCCCAGAGACAACTGCAGTTCCAACTGCGATTCAAAAACCAATTCCAATTTGGATTGCCGCACGCGACCCACACACTCATGATTTTGCTGTTGCCACTGGCTGCAATGTTCAAGTCACTCCTTTGGCAAATGGCGATGAAGAAGTTGCTAACTTGATGGAAAAGTTCAACACAGCTTGTGCTGCTCATCCGGAAGTGCCGCGTCCAAAACTTATGCTGTTGATGCATACCTATGTTGCAAAGACCGAAGCTGAACTCATGAAGGGCTCGGCTGCGTTACAAAAGTTTTTCCTTTACTTTGGAAAGTGGTTTAAAGCCGAAGCGCCAATCAAAGATGGATTCATCGAGCCAATTACCCAGGCCGAAATCGACGCGCAACCTAATTTGGCACCGGAAGTTATGCGTAAAAACTGTTTAGTAGGCACACCTGCTGAGGTGATTGCTCGCCTTAAGTCCTATGAAGAGATGGGTTACACCCAGTTCAGTATTTGGCTAGATAGTGCAATGTCCTACGAAGAAAAACGTGACAGCCTAAAGTTGTTTATCGACGAAGTTATGCCTGCCTTCTCGTAGGAGATTTCAGGCTCACTCACCAGGAGTTTTCATGGCATTGGAAAGTTTCCAGCAGTTCATCAATGGCAAGTTCGAAGCAGCGAACGAAACTTTTGAAAGCATCGACCCAGCTACTGGTGAATCTTGGGCAACTATGCCAAAGGCAACTGAATCAGATGTGGATCGAGCAGTTCAAGCCGCGCACACGGCATTCACTTCTGGAGTTTGGCCAACGCTAAATGCCAGTGCTCGCGGAAAACTTCTTTACAAACTTGCCGACTTGATGGCAGCTGATGCTGATGTGTTGGCAGAACTTGAAACTAAAGACACGGGAAAGATTCGCCGCGAAACCAGAGCGGTGATTTTGTACATATCCGAGTACTACCGATACTTCGCCGGCCTTGCTGACAAACTCCAAGGTGGGCATTTTGATGTTGATAAGCCCGACATGGAGGCTTACACCCGACGCGAACCAATCGGTGTTGTTGCTGCAATAGTTCCGTGGAACTCCCAAATGTTTTTGTCCGCAGTTAAGTTAGCGCCAGCCTTAGCTGCTGGGTGCACAGTTGTATTGAAAGCATCTGAAGATGGTCCAGCTCCCCTGCTTAGATTTGCAAAGTTAATTGACCAAGCTGGTTTTCCACCAGGGGTGGTAAACATCATCACTGGCATGGGTGACTCTTGTGGCAAGGCATTAACAAGTCATCCGCTAGTGGATCGCATTGCCTTTACTGGCGGTCCAACTACTGCCAAGCAAATCGTCATGAACTCTGCCAATAATCTGGCCGCCGTCTCATTGGAACTTGGTGGCAAGTCTCCAGTGTTGGTTTTTGAAGATGCAGACCTGGAAAGCGCAGCGAATGCAATCGTTTCAGGAATCTTTGCTGCAACTGGTCAAAGTTGTGTCGCAGGTTCTCGTCTTCTAGTTCATTCAAGTGTTCATGCGCAATTACTGGAGATTTTGATTGCAAAGGCACAACGAATCAAAATTGGTGACCCACAGAATCTTGAAACCGAAATGGGTCCACTTGCAACTAAGCGTCAACTCGTTCATGTTCAAGACGTAGTAGATCGCAGCGTTGCCGCGGGCGCGAAATTGCTAACCGGTGGCAAAGTTCCAGCTGGATTTGAATCTGGCTACTACTACGAGCCAACGATCTTGGATTGTGCTGAGTCGACTGTGGCCTGTGTTCAGGAAGAAATCTTTGGCCCAGTTCTTAGTGTCCTAAAGTTCGATACGGATGCACAAGCCTTAGCAATCGCAAATGACAGCGAGTATGGATTGGCATCCGGAGTATTCACAAAAGACATCGGTCGAGCTCATAGATTTGTGCGCTCACTACGAGCTGGAATTGTTTGGGTTAATACCTACCGAATGATTTCACCGATGGTGCCATTTGGTGGCTACGGTCAAAGTGGAACTGGACGTGAGGCTGGCGCTGAATCAATTTTGGATTACACCAGAACTAAATCGGTTTGGATTAATACCAGCGAAGCGCCGATCAGTGACCCATTCATCATGCGCTAAGTAGCTTCACTTTAGTTAGTGACTGTGAACGCTTTGGTGTCTTCGAAAATTAAGCTGCCATCTTCAGCCGAAGTATCTGAGACCTTTAGTACGTAGTTACCCGGTGCTAACTCGCCTAAATCAATGCTCCAGTCCGAACGGTCTGGACATGCAGTCGCAGCAGTTGTCGCACCAGAACTAACGACATCTCCGCCTTTAGTTAACTCCCATGCAACGTTCGCCTCGAATGTGCAGGCAGAACCAGTTATCGAAACTGGATTAGAAACATCACTTCGATCCAGCAAGTCAATCCAAACGCTGGCTAATACTTCATAACTTGGCGCAAGTGTGAATACTTGTGAGAAATCAACATGGCCAGCAAGTGATTCTGAAACTAGTCCATCAATCGTAAATTTCACCGAAGTAACGGTTGGATCATTTTCAATTAGCGTCCAAACCATTTGATCAATGGCGCGCTGTTCAGATTCCGCCCCTAAGGAAATTCGGCCGAGCGATAGATCAACCGTTGCAATTCCCTCAACAACACTCACGCTGTTTACTTTGGTTCCGTTGTTCCAGAGCGTGCGATGATCACCATCAAATGGCGGCAGTTGACCGTCAACCAACATCACCAGAGAGTTGAACCCTTTGTCATCTCCCAAGTCATTTTCGACTTTGCTGACTTGATGCACTTCACGCACTAATCGAAATCCTTGCGCCGTCTCACTGGTGAAATAAAATGCGTAATCCTGGAGATCATCAATTATTGGCACCGCAGATTCACTTGGAGCGCTTGATACTGGCGGATTTGAAGGTGACGAATTCTGGCTGTTAGAACCGCAGGCCGAAAGCAACAGAACTGCAACGAACGCTGGCACTGCCTTTGATAGCAGGTGGTTAGCTGGCCGTGACGGTTTGCTTGAATCCATAATGAACTAAGCCTAACTTGCAAAAAATTGGCACTGGAACTCCTCTGAAATACACTTCAGGGTAGGCGAACCCGCGCTAACCAAGACTCGGAAAATCATGGCTGAATTAGTTTTCTTCACTGGCACTATGGACTGTGGTAAATCCACCCTTGCCGCCCAAGTGAACTACACCCATGCCAGTCGAGGTCGCCGAGGCATAGTTTTCACGCGCAATGATCGTGCTGGCGCGGGAGTATTGTCTAGTCGTTTGGGACTCGAGGTCCCTGCTGTCGAAGTCACAGATGAAACAGATTTCTTTGCGTTAGCCCTAGCTGAAAATTCCAAAGAAAACCCAATGGACTTTTTCATTTGTGATGAGGCTCAGTTCTACACCAGAGTTCAAATCGATCAACTTGCTCACGTGGTTGATGATTTAGAAATTGATGTATTTGCATTTGGTATTGCAAGTGATTTCCGAACCGAATTGTTCCCAGGATCGGCTCGTTTATTTGAACTTGCTGATCGAATTCAAGTCCTTCAAGTTGAGGCGCTTTGCTGGTGTGGGCGACGTGGAACCCACAATGCGCGAACTATTGATGGCGTAATGGTGACTGAGGGTGAACAAGTTGCCGTAGGTGATACCGGTGGCGATTCAGGCGTTGTTAGTTACGAAGTTTTGTGCCGACGTCATCACATGGCAGCTATGCCAATAAATCACTTAGCAGATTAGTTCTTACGCGACCTGGTTAGTAGTCCAAGCAGTCCAATTCCAGCTGCCGAAACCGCAACAACGCGCTCGACTCGAAGTTCGCCATCTTCGTCCAAGAAGAAGGTGCCAGCGGTACCAATGCCTTTAGCGGCCAAATTGGCTGGCTTCACATACTTCTCAAGGGCTGCCACATTGGCTGTGATGTTTAGGCAGGTGGCTTCAATTTCAGCCGCAATAACATCTGCAGTGCGCTTTTTGCCTATGCGATGTGTACCAGCCATTCCCTTAGCCTATGAGTGAAGGGCAGAATCACAGAATTCCAGATTTTGACTCGAGACTGCCCAAAAAGTGCCAGTTTCGGGTTTTTGGGTTAACCTTATTGCAAAGAGTTCGCAATAAGGAGTTTTCATGCATATGCCCGATGGGCTAATTAACGCCCCAGTTTCCATAGGTGCAGGTGTTCTAGTAGCTGGCGCCGTAGCAGTGAGCTTAAAGAAGACCAAAGGTTCGCTAGATAGCCAAACTGCCCCAATGGCAGGTCTGGTCGCAGTCTTTATCTTCGCTGCCCAGATGATTAACTTCCCAGTTGCCGCCGGAACTAGTGGGCACTTAATGGGTGGCGCATTGGCTGCCATCTTGGTCGGTCCTTGGGTTGCCGTACTTGTTATGACAGTCGTGGTTGGCATTCAAGCTCTTGTGTTTGCAGATGGCGGACTTTCAGCACTTGGTATAAACGTTTTGAATATGGGAA
>WLGZ01000063.1 GCA_009702945.1 Actinomycetota bacterium
AACATGGTCTTGCCTATTCGGGTGCCGCCAAACCAATCGGGGGTATTCTGCGCGACTTTTCGATAAGCGATATCCGGATCGCCAGTACTTAAGAATCGAGTTAAGCGAGTAAGTCGGGTCGCAAAGACAAACGCTTCAGCATGAAGTGCACGGACTGCGCCGAGCATAAGGTGCAGGTAAATTCGCGAATATGGTTCCATTGATCCTGAAACATCAGCAATTAGCACCACGCGCCGGGGTCGATCTTTCCGCTTTCGATACATAAGATCCACAGGATCTCCTGCTGTCGAATAGGAATGCCGGATTGTTGAACGCATATCAATTGCCTGGCCACTGTTATGTCGTTTACTCCGTCGACTTGGTCGACGCGGTGGCACTAACGGAAGTTTGGCAACAAGTGCTGCAATCAAATCCAACTCTTGCGGCGTGCAGTCCGAAAAACTGGTGTCCTGCAGGCGTTCATCATTACTGGCTGGGGCAAGTAGGGCTGGCGGCTCGGCGGTATCGCTTTCTTCGGACTTCTCACCAGGTGTGGCATTAGACCCAGCGCCACTTTGATTGCGTTTTTCTTGCTCGCTCACCTCGTTGGCAGGTTGCTGTTCACCAGACTCTCGAGCATTTTCTGGATTGGGTGTTTGTGCCGGCTCGTTTACGTCCTTTAGATCAACAATTCCACGAAAGACTTGATTGAAAACCAAATCGTAAGTTTCAATTTGTTCGCGGCTAGAAAGTAAAGTAACGCGCCCAATCCAGTACAAGTCTGTTACTTGGCTTGGATTGATATCAACTACCGCTTGCGCGAAGCGAGCCCGGCGCTCGGGCGTAGCTGGAATACCTGCCACATGTAGCACTTGTCCAAATGTGGCAACAATGTGCGCTAGGTCAGCCATTAACCACCCAGCCCAAGCCTTGCGCTTGAGCTACGTCATGGTCTTCGCGATACTTCAAAACGCTACCTAAAGTTTGAGCTGCATTATCTGCAGTAAGCCGATCTAGTCCTAAAATCATTGCGGCATTCACCCAGTCAATCGCTTCGGCTATGCCTGGTTGCTTTTGGACATCCAATGAGCGAAGGCGCTGAACCGCGGATGCAACCTGCGCGGTTAAATCCTCAGTGGCTTGTGGGACTCGGCTACGGATAATTGCTGTCGCTTGGTGAATGTCTGGGTAATCGATCCAGTTATACAAACACCTGCGCTTTAGCGCATCATGTAAATCACGCGTGCGATTTGAAGTCAGAATCACAATTGGTGGAACTTTCGCAAAAATTGTGCCAAGTTCAGGAATCGTTACTGATCCTTCGGCTAACAATTCAAATAAGAAAGCTTCAAATTCTTCGTCGGCTCGATCAACTTCATCAATCAACAAAACTGCGGGCAGTGGGCCTGGGTGTTCAACGGCCTGCATCAATGGGCGCTCTATCAAGTAATCACGCGTAAATAGAGATTCTTCGGTTAAGGACTTGCCTTGAGACTCGGCAACGCGAATACCTAGCAGCTGTTGTGGGTAATTCCATTCATATAGAGCTTCTGAGGCATCGATACCTTCGTAGCATTGCAATCTAATTAACGGAGTATTAAGTAATGCTGCAAGAGATTTAGCGGCTTGAGTTTTACCAACACCTGCTTCACCTTCAAGTAACAGTGGTTGAGGCAAAGACATCGCTATATAAAGCGCAGTTGCTAAACCTTCATCGGCTAAGTAGCCATCCTGTGCTAGCGCAGTTCGCAATTCACTGGGTGAAGCAAAGGAGTTAGCCATCTTTAAACCAGCTGAAACGCTTCAGGATTAGCTGAGTAAGCCTTCAAGCAACCAGGTGCGCAGAACCAAACGGTTGTATCGCCAAACTCGGCATGAATGGATTCGTTAACCATCGGTACCGACATGTTGCACACTGGATCGATTGCTGTTTCACAAACTGGCGCTGGCGTTCTAGGTTCGGTCGAATTGGCTCCGGCTTGCACCATTTCGGCAAGGATTGAAAGCGCAATGTGGTCTGGAGTGCGCGCGCCAATATCAAGACCCGCTGGTGAATATATCGAAGCTTTTTGATCTGGAGTCAAATTCAACATTTCAATTACAGCAGTGCCACGTTTGCGACTAGCAACTAATCCAACGTATGGCACGCCTGCTGTTACAGCGGCTTCCAGCAACATAGTTTCGTCATCGCGACCATGTGCTGCAACTATCACAGCGAACGTTGTGGCCAAATCGATTGAGTTATCCCATTCGACCATTTCATATCCGGCGCCGGGACCTTGCTTGATTAGTGATCCGGAAATTGGGCTATCTCCAAAAATTGCAACTAGCGGTGCAGGCATAACAGGCTCCAAAAATATTTCCAAAGTTCCACCGGATAAACATGGGTTGTGCACTGTGCGCTTTCCAGATTGGGTATCTGGCTCTGGCATTGGAGCGATACGCAACAATAAGGCGTGCCCGTCGTCAAGAACGGACATGCCTTGCGTTCTCACCGTAGATTCGGCACAAGATCCCCCAACAAAGCCTTCGATAGTTCCATCGGAGAAAATTAACGCTTCATCTCCCGGCTTGGCCGAAGTTGGTTTCTCAGCCAGCACAACTCGGGCATGCACATATGGCGTCCGTGATTTATGTAGATCAGCTACACGTGAAGCAAGAATCTTTGGCACCGGACACCTCCCGAGTTCGTTACTCAATTATGCGCGCAAATCGCCTCATAAGCGAGATGAGGATAGCGGGATAGTTAGGTAAACCCTTATTTTATGGGGTTACTTAAGTAGTAACCAGGCTGCTACTAGTGCAACAACAACTAATACAACTGGAATCAACTTCTTGGCAACTGCCCCACCAGCGACTTCCATCATGTCAATTGCATCAGCTGCTGAAGCGGGCGTAGCAGCAGCCGGTGCAGGCGCATCTGTGCTTGTGGTGCCAGCACCGCCAGAACCAGTAGCAATAACGCCTTCAAGGTTTCCGGCAAACTGACCAATGATGCGACCTGCCACATCTGACATCACGCCGCGGCCGAATTGAGCTGGCTTACCAGTTATTGCTAGATCAGTATTTACATCTACGCGAGTTAGCGTCGGACTCTCGGCAACGAGTTGGGTGGTAACAGTGGCTTGCGCCGTTGAAGTTCCTTTGGTTTCGCTGCCAGAAGCGTTGATAACAAGCCGATGGTTCGCTACGTCCTTATCTACAAAGGATGCGGTGCCACCAAAGACCATAGTGATTGGACCTAATTTAATTTTTACTTCACCTTTAAAGGTGTCGCCTTCAACGCTTATCAAAGTTGCGCCAGGCATACACATGGCAATTCGCTCTACATCAAGCAAAGTATTCCAAGCAGTATCAATATCAGCGGGAACGGTAAATGAATGTTCGAGTTCCACTAGAGGCACCTTTCGCGAAGAACCTATGGTGCAACTGTACTGAAGTGAGGCAGTTACCGCCCATTAAATGCTCTAATTAAATTTGACCGAAGCAAAAACACAACGGTTATAGCTATTAAAATAAGCATCGAACTGATGGCATACGCTGAGGCCGGTTCAACTTCCATGGCAACATATACTTCCATCGGTAACGTCCGCGTTACTCCAGGAAGTGAACCAGCAAAAGTTAAGGTGGCGCCAAACTCACCAAGTGCGCGAGCCCAAGCGAGCACTACGCCGCTTACTACGCCGCCTTTTGCCAATGGCAGTGAAATTCGCCAAAAAACTTTGCTTGGATTTGCTCCCAAAGTTTGCGCAGCTTCTTCTAACTCAATTGGCTGTTGTCGAAAAACTGCTTCCACAACGAGAACCAAGAAAGGTAATCCAACAAATACGCCAGCAAAAACTACTGCGGCCATAGTGAATGGCATCGCCCAACCCGTGTTCTCGTAAATGATTCGACCTAGCAATCCGTTGCGTCCCATTAAAGTCAAAAGCGCCAGGCCAGCGACAGTTGGCGGCATCACAAGCGGTGAAATCACAATTGGCCGAAGCCAGCGAGTAATGGATTGCGGACCTCTAGCTAAGTACCAAGCAAGTGGAACTCCGAGCAACAAAGATATTCCTGCTGCAAGAAGTGATGTGATAACCGAAACTCGGATGGCACTGAGTGCAGAGTCGCTAGTTAATTGTGAACCTAAATCAGACCATGGCACTCGGGAAAGCAGTGCCAATACTGGCAGCAGCACAACAAGTAGCCCAGCAAAACCAACTGCGGTAATTGCCGGGCTTACTTGGGAGTTTCTAGCCATGGATTCCTAATTCATCGGACCGAAGCCGGCATCTGCAAGTACTTTTTGCCCTGCTTCCGAAAGTATAAAGTCCACAAATGCTTGTGCCTTAGCGTTTGCAGCTAAGGTCACACCAATTGGGTACTTAGTTGTTGCCTTTTCCGCATTTGAAAATTCAATTGCTGCAAAATCCGCACCTGCACTCTTTACATCCGTTGCATAAATTATGGCCGCATCCACTTCAAGTGCTGTTAGCTTTGCCGTCACGCTTTTAACGTCTGGTTCAAGTGACACTGGGATTCCGGTAATTCCTTCATCTGCGAGCGCTGCATCAGCTGCAGTACCGCATGGGACTTGATGATCACATTGCACCCATTTAATTGTTGAGTCATTCAAATCTGAAATTGCTAATAACGGTTTATCGGCCGGAAACGCCATTACAACACGATTTGAGGTGAAGACTGTTGACGCTGGAACCTGAGTAAGTGCTGCTTCCATAGATTTTATTGAAGCCGATGCAAAAATGTCAGCAGGAGCTCCCGCAATAATTTGCTCAGCTAAAGTCGATGAAGCCGCAAATGAGAAAGTTACAGTTGTGCCGGGATTTGCCGCTTCGAATTGCTTTCCCAATTCAGTAAAAGTCTCAGTCAAACTAGACGCAGCGAAAACGGTAATCGTAGTTTGGGTTTCTGGTGTATCCGAAGTTTGCGAATCTGTTCCTGCATTAGTTGTTCCACATGCAGCAAGTCCAAGCACTGTAAGGAAGGCTGTGCTTACTTTAATTAGTTTTTTCATGTTCTATCAGTTTTCTATAACTACATCAGTGGATTTCACTGAAGCAACAGCTCGGCTTCCAATTTCAAGTCCTAGTGCCCGTGCACTATCAGCGGTAATCATGCTGACTAGATGATTAGATCCGGACTGGATTTCAACAATGGCTGCAACGCCCTGAATATCCACTCGGGTAACTAGCCCAACAAATCGATTACGAGCACTCACCTGACTCTTGCGCTCATCGGGCAATTCTTTAGCAAGTTCAATCGATAGCTCGGCTAGTTCCTTTCCATCGACCGACTGTGGGCCCGTTTTGGAGGTCGCACTCAATCGTCCGGAATCAATCCATCGGCGAATAGTGTCATCGCTAACGGCTAAGAGTTCTGCGGCTTCTGAAATCCGATATTGAGGCATAACACATAATTATTCTCCGCTATTACGGATATATCAAGTCAAATAGTCCGAATAATCGGGATAATTATGTTATCCGCCGGCAAACGGAGGCAACACATCAAGTGTTGCGCCGTCTAAAACTTGCGTGCTGAGATCATGCAGCGCAACTTCATTTAGGAGAAAACTACACTGCGCTAAAACCTGCGCCAAATTGGGATGGGCTTCAACTGCTTTGTCCAAGATCTGCATTGCACTT
>WLGZ01000064.1 GCA_009702945.1 Actinomycetota bacterium
CAGTTACTTGGTTCGGAACCAAAGAAATTAGTCACATTCTTTTTGGCAATTTTTGCGAAGTCTTCTCGACGTTCGAAGCTGTATAGATAGCCATCGCTTCCAATGGCACGCAACAGCGAACAAGACAGGGCTCCAGATCCAACGCCAGCTTCAACAACAACACAGCCTGGATAAATGTCGGCCAGGCCAACTATCGCTGCAGCGTCCTTTGGATAAACCACAGCTGCCCCGCGCGGCATACTCAAGACAAAATCCAGCAGCAGTGGCCGTAGTGCTAGGTAAACCATGTTGCCAGTTGAAGCGACCGTTGAACCTTCGCTCAGGCCAATCAAATCATCATGCTTAATAGCTCCATGATTTGTGTGGAACTCCCGCCCAGCCTCTAAAACAATGGTGTGCTTGCGAGATTTGGTATCTGTTAACTGCACTCGATCGCCAATGGCAAACTCTGCGGCTTTGGCAGTACTAACAACGGTTACAGATTCCATTGGCCTATTCTCCCAGCCTTTTCCAAACTCGCTGAACCGGTGTCGGAATGAGGACCTAAACTAGAGGCAATCTGCAGAAATGGGGTGTTGTGCTTGGAGCAGGATCCAACCTTCCCGCGAAACACAACCATCATCATTGCCGCTTTCGGTGGCTGGAACGATGCCGGACAATCTGCAACTGACGCACTTGAGCACCTATTAGATGTTTGGCAGTCCGAGGAAGTTATCGATTTACCAGGTGATGACTTCTATGACTACCAGTTCAATCGTCCTGAGGTAAGTATCGGACTAGATGGCGACCGTGAAGTGGCCTGGCCAGGTACGACAATCTTTAAGGCGTCGACAGACACTCTGCCTGACACCAAAATTTTCCTAGTCCATGGCGTAGAGCCAAGTATGAGATGGAAATCATTCTGCGCCGAAATCTTGTCGCACATCGAATTAGGTGAACGCAATGTCCTAGTTACCTTGGGTGCGTTACTTGCTGACGTTCCACACACTAGGCCGATACCTGTTAGTGGAACGACGTCGAACAAGAAGTTGCAAGACATATCTGGTTTTGAATCATCGAAGTACGAAGGCCCAACCGGAATCCTGGGCATACTTCAATCTGAGTTTGAAGTGCAAGGCATCCCATCAGTCGCACTTTGGGCTGCGCTTCCGCATTACGTCGCTTCCCCACCGTGCCCTAAGGCGACGCTGGCTCTAATTCGTGGCTTAGAAGATTTGCTTGACACCGCTATTCCAGTTGTTGAATTAGTCGAAGAAGCCAGAGCTTGGCAACTTGGAGTCGAGGAACTGTCGACGGATGACGAGGAAATTTCTGAGTATGTTCGCGCCCTCGAGGAAACGCAAGACACCGCCGAACTACCCGAAGCAACTGGCGAAGCGATTGCTAAGGAATTTGAGCGCTACTTAAGACGTCGCGAGAACTAATTCTTTAACCGCTGATTCTGCTCACCAGAAGCATGGGCAGCCAGTTGCCTCGTAGACTTAAACCATGCAGCCGTGGCGTGAAGTTTCCGTTCCAGCGCTGAATTTAGGTTCATCAGACTTTCAGGTGTTTGATTCAAGTTCGCAAAGTCTCAAGTTGGCATCGACATCCAAGGACGCAAATCTCTACGTCTGCGGAATTACTCCATACGATGCAACACACATGGGTCATGCCGCAACTTACGTAGCTTTTGATACTTTGCACAGATTCTGGCTAGCAACCGGTACCAAAGTTAACTACACCCAGAACATCACAGACATCGATGATCCGTTGTTAGAGCGCGCAAAGTTAACTGGTCGAGCTTGGCAAGAAATTGCAGTTGAACAAGTTGATCTCTTTAAGGCAGACATGGAAGCACTTCGCGTGATTCCGCCACAGAACTATGTTGGTGTTGTTGAAGCAATCGAGATGATTGAACAAAGTGCAGTCAAGCTCAAGGAACTTGGTGTGGCTTACCAAGTAGATGCTGATTTGTATTTTGACATGACGCATACAGACCTGCTTGGAGAAATCTGTCACTTATCTGAAGCGGGAATGCTGGAAATCTTTGCGCAACGTGGTGGAGATCCAGATCGCCCAGGCAAGCGCAATCCATTTGACGCGCTGCTGTGGCGCGGACAGTCAGGCGACGATCCATCCTGGCCATCAACACTCGGTCCAGGTAGACCTGGTTGGCACATTGAATGCTCCGCAATCGCAACGCACTATTTAGGCTCTCAAATCACAGTGCAAGGTGGTGGAAGCGATCTTAAATTCCCACACCACGAGATGAGCGCTGCGCACGCAGAGTCGCTCACCGGAGTCAAGCCATTTGCACAGACATTCATGCACGCCGGCATGGTCTCGCTTGATGGCGAGAAGATGAGTAAGTCATTAGGCAACCTGGTCTTTGTTTCCAAACTTAGACAACAAGGTGTCGATCCCATGGCTATTCGCCTGGTGCTACTTTCTCACCATTATCGAAGTGATTGGGAATGGTTTGATAGTGAACTTGAAGACGCCCAAACCCGGTTAGCAACCTGGCGAACTGCGCTAAGTCATCCCACAGGAGCAACCAGCCCTGTTGCGGAAGTCGTTAAGGTGATGCGCAATGATCTCGACACTCCAAGCGCACTTAAAGCTCTCGATGTTTGGGCAGCAGAAACCTTGGCGGGGGCGCAACTGGAGGCAACGAGTGAAGTAGCTGTAGCCATTGATGCAATCCTCGGAATCATCTAGTTAGCTTTCTTGCTATGGAAAACGTCACAGTTATTGGACAGATGGTCAATGCCTCAAACTCCACACTTGTAGTGGAATCTGATGGCAATCGATTTATCTACAAACCACGTTCTGGGGAACGTCCGCTTTGGGATTTTCCTGACCACACCCTTCACTTGCGCGAACGGGCTGCCTATTTAGTTAGTGAAATGCTTGGCTGGAATGTTGTTCCAGAAACCACAATCAATGAAGGCCCATATGGAATCGGCTCATTCCAAGAGTGGATTGATGCGGAGCCAACGACAGTAGACATTTTTCCACCAAATACCGTCCCTGCAGGTTGGCTGACAATCATCACTGGAATTGACGAAGAAGGACATCAAGTCACCCTGGCTCATGAAGACTCAGAACGATTGATGCAGATTGCAGTTTTCGACGCTTTGGTTAACAACGCCGATCGAAAAGCTGGTCACTTACTAACCGACAAAACTGGCAATACTTACGGGATTGATCATGGAGTCACATTTAACTCTGAAGACAAATTGCGCACTGTGCTTTGGGGCTGGATCGGTCAGCGAATTTCTAACGACCAACTTGCAGATTTAGAAAGACTTAAATCCCAGATATCCGGGAGTGAATTGGAAGAACTGTTGACGGTCTCGGAAATTGATGCTCTCCACGAGCGTCTCGACTTTTTGTTAGCTCAGCAAACTATGCCGAGTCCTAGTCCAAACTGGCCGGCTGTTCCATGGCCAGTTTTCTAGGGTGATTTAACCGCGCCTTAGGTATCCGTTAGCTCTTGGGCAAATGTGACCTTGTTGGTCAAGTGGCTCGGTACATAGTGGACATGGCGGACGACCTGCTGAAACAACTGCAAATGCCCTGGTACAAAACGCAGTAGCTAGCGAACCTGTTAACCGAACTCGCAAAACGTCTGGTCCAAAATCTGAGTCTTCTTCTAAATCTGGAACGTCCTCGAAGTTTTCAGAGGATGCATGTGCCTCGATAACCACTTGCTGGCTCTCGGTATTCCAACCCAATGCCAAAGTGCCTACACGGAATTCTTCCTGAATCGGATTATCAAGTGGCTCTAAGTCAGCTGGCCCGAAATATGTAACGTCAATGCCTTCAGCCCGAGCTACTTGATCCAAGAGTTCAGTTAGTCGATCTGCCAACAAAGCGACCTGTTGTTTTTCAAGAGAGACGCTGACAATTCGTTGATCAGTTCTGGCCTGCAGGAAGAATGTGCGCTCTCCGGGCACTCCTACCGTTCCGGTTACAAAGCGTTGTGGGTTATCGAAAGTGTGAACAATTCGCGCCATCGTTAATCCTTCCCACTTTCGCCACCGAGAGTTGGAGTTTTCATAGCTTCGGCATTCAATTTTGAGAGCCATTCGCTTCCGGTGTCATTTAATTTAGATACTGCTGAGCCATTTTCAGAGTAGTGAATCACGCTAACTGAAGCAGGCTCAATCAGAAG
Organism: Actinomycetota bacterium; assembly: GCA_009702945.1. Taxonomy (GTDB): domain Bacteria; phylum Actinomycetota; class Actinomycetes; order S36-B12; family UBA5976; genus UBA5976. Next base: position 4,160 of record WLGZ01000064.1, read on the forward strand.
TGACTGAAACTTGCGAAGTGGCAATCCCATGGCATCCGCACAAATTGCCTTGATGATGTCGCCGTGGCTGATTGCAGCCCACACGACATTGTCACCATGTTCACTACTGAGCTTGGCATCCCATTCTCTGGCGGCAAGACAAGCGCGACTGGACATATCATTCATAGACTCGCCATTTGGAAAAATCATTTCATCAGGCCGTTGCTGAACGATTGGCCACAGTTCGTTTACTGAAAGTTCGCTTAGCTTTGCGCCCTGCCAATCACCGTAATCACATTCCAATAACCGGTCTTCAAGCGCAACCTCAACATCTTTAGCAAAGAGAATCGATGCAGTCTCGAGAGTTCGTTCCAATGGACTCGAAACAACTTGAGCTATTTTGACGGCTTCTAATCGCTTAGCTAACGACTCAGTAGTCGTTCGACCAACTTCGTCAAGAACTACACCTGGCGTGCGTCCAGCCAGAACGCCCGTGGCATTGGCGTCAGTCCGACCATGTCTGATCAGTAGCAAAGTTCCCATGGGTCAACACTATTGGGAAATATCGTCCTACTAGGTGGCAGAAAGTACGCCGTTAGCGAGCAAAACCATCAAAAGCGTGCCTAGTGCGATCCGATAAATGACGAACGGCAAGAACGTGCGAGTCTGCAGATACTTCATCAAACTAGCAATTACGAAATAACCAACGACAAAAGCAACTATCGTTGCCACGATTGTGGCTGGCCAATTCACGAAGCTATCCGATGAAATGTCCCCCGCAGTTAATGCTGCAGAAGCAAAAACAGCTGGGATCGCAAGAAGGAACGAGTAGCGCGCAGCCACATCACGTTTGAAACCCATTGCAAGACCTGCAGTTATGGTTGCACCACTTCGAGAAACTCCAGGAATCAAAGCTAGAGCTTGTCCGAGTCCAAATAAAACCGCATTCTTTGTGTTGATGTCCGTTTCACTCTTTGTGTGCTTGGCATACCGATCAGCTAATCCAAGAAGAATTCCCATAACGATTAATGTCGCTGCAACCAGCCAGAGATTTCTTGCAGTTGTCTCAATTGATGACTTGAATGCAATTCCAGCGATTCCGATCGGAATTGTGCCGATGATTACATACCAACCCATTTTTGCATCAGGGTTAGCACGCTCACTCTTCTTAGTGAGACTGGCAAACCAGGCCTTCAGAATCCGCGCGATGTCTTGTCGAAAGTAGATAACAACAGCCAGTTCAGTCCCAACTTGAGTCACTGCTGTAAAAGCAGCACCAGGATCTGGCCAACCCAGAAGTTTAGACACAATCAAAGTGTGAGCTGTTGAAGAGATCGGCAGAAACTCAGTTAGTCCTTGGGAGATGCCGAGGACTATGGCTTGGAGCCACGACAACTGCTCGTCCACGTAATCTCCCAAAAAATTAAGGACACACACGAGTCCTTAAAAACAATCTACGGAACAAACGCTAGCGTGAACCTATGG
>WLGZ01000065.1 GCA_009702945.1 Actinomycetota bacterium
CCCAAACTGGCAGCCATTTCTCCTGAACCGCGTGAACGTCATAGAAATTGGGATCTGGGATAACCTGCTCGCTCATGATCCCTAAGAATACTGGGAAATGCTCTATGTCTAGAATCGGGATTGTGTCTAAGCGCGGGTGGATCTTATTTGTTGCGCTAGGAATCATTTGGGGCACGCCTTACCTATTCATCAGAATCGCGGTAGTTGACCTATCCCCAGCCGTTGTGGTTTTTGGGCGAGTCATGATTGCTGCTTTGATCTTGCTCCCAATCGCAATTCATCAAGGGCACGCTCGCTCGATCAAAACTCATTGGAAGGGCATTCTGACTTTTGCCGCCATTGAAATGTGTATTCCGTTCGGTGCACTTGGCGTAGCTGAAAAAGAAATCTCAAGTTCATTAACCGGACTTCTGATTGCAATGGTGCCATTGATTAATGCAGTGATTTCGCGTCAGATGGGTCTGGATTCAGTTTGGGATGCCCGAAGAATCATTGGGTTGTTCGTTGGCTTCTTTGGCGTTGGAATGCTCGTTGGCTTTGACATCAGTGCGAGCAATTACTGGGCGATAATTTTGTGTCTCGTCGCAGCTACAGGATATGCACTTGGTCCAATCATCATTACCAAGCTGCTTAGTGATGTTGCAAGCATCGGTGTAATTGCTTGGTCATTGCTTGTTGCAGGAATTGTTTACTTACCATTCGTGACCTACGAATTGCTAAACGATTCATGGCGAGCACCAGGGGTAACCGAAGTTTCACAAGAGGCAATTCTTAGTGTTATCGCACTCGGTGTTTTATGTTCGGCGATTGCATTCGTTGCACTCTTTGCGCTGATTGCAGAAGTTGGACCGACACGCACAACTGTTATCACTTATATCAATCCAGCGGTAGCAATCATTCTTGGCGTAATCATTTTGAGCGAACCAATAACTACGGGAATCATGATTGGTTTCCCGTTGGTACTAATTGGTTCGGTAATGGCAACTAGACGCAATGTTGAAGCGGCCAATGTTTCAGCTGCTGAGGAACGTTAGCGAGCTGTGAATCCTCGGGCGTATTGATTAGGCCACGGAATTTCATCACCAAGATCTGCTGCTGCTTGAATTGGCCAGCGAGGATTTCCAAGCATGGCTCGGGCAATCATTACAGCCGAGACCGCACCATCAGACAAAATTTCTTCAGCTTGTTCGCCAGTCGTAATCATGCCAACCGCATTGGTAAGGATGCCGGCTTCTTGTTGAATCTGTCGAGCAAACTTAACTTGGTAGCCCGGACCAACTTCAATTTGTTGCTCTGGTGAGATACCAGCGGATGAGCAATCGATTAAGTCAACACCGCGAGCTTTCAGTTCGCGAGATAGCGCAACTGAGTCATCAATGCTCCAGCCACCAGCTATCCAATCGGATGCCGAAATCCGAACAAACAATCCGTGTGATGCCGGAACAATTAGACGAACATAGCTAGCGATTTCGCAAAGTAAGCGAATTCGATTTTCAAATGAACCGCCGTATTCATCGGTTCGCTTATTTGAAATTGGTGACAAGAATTCGTGCAGTAGGTAGCCATGGGCGGCATGAATTTCAATCACGTCAAAGCCGGCGCCAAGTGCGCGTTCAGCAGCGGCTGCAAATTGACCCTTTAACTCTTCAATTTCATCCAGAGTCATCTCGCGTGGGGCTGCATAGCCATCAAAGGCAACAGCAGATGGCGCTATGGTCTGCCAACCACCAGCACTAGGCGCAACAGAGCCTGATTCATCCCACGGAACGTTCGTTGAACCCTTGCGGCCAGCATGAGCCAGTTGGATTCCAGTCTTAACACCAAAGCGCTGAGCGAATCTTGGCACTTCTGCCCAGACCTGGGCTTGCTGATCTGTCCAAATGCCAGCACAGCGCGGTGTGATTCGACCTTCAGCTGATACAGCGCTGGCTTCAACCATCACTAGGCCGGCACCACCTGTTATCAGTGACCCGTAATGAACGGCATGCCAATCTTGAATCACGCCTTCGACTGCTGAGTACTGGCACATTGGGCTAACCCAAGCGCGATTCTTAAAAGTTACGCCGCCGACAGTTAACTCAGAAAATAACTTGCTCACTTAATCCCCAATAGTTGCGACCATGATCGCTTTAATTGTGTGAAGGCGATTTTCAGCTTGATCAAAAACCACACTTGCTTCAGATTCGAATACATCGTGGGTAACTTCTAGGCCGTCGTGCATTCCAGTTTTGTTTGCTATAGCGCGGCCAACAGTGGTTTGCTCATTATGGAAACCTGGCAAGCAATGCATGAACTTAGAATTTGGATTTCCAGTTTTAACTAAAGCCACATCATTTACTTGGTAACTGCCAAGAAGTTCAACACGTTCTTTCCAAACTTCCTCAGACTCACCCATGGAAACCCAAACGTCAGTGTGAATAAAGTCTGAGCCAGGCAGGGCTTCATCCATGTCTTCAGTAAGCAAGATTGAGCCACCGCTCTTTGCCAAGAAACTTTGGGCAAGTTCTTGAACTTCAGCAGCTGGCCATAGCGCCTTCGGCGAAGCGATTCTGATATCAGAGCCAAGTAGCGCAGAAGTCACGAGTAATGAGTTGCCCATATTGGAACGAGCGTCACCTACATAGGTAAATGAAATATCATTTGGTCGCTTACCTGAATGTTCAACCATCGTCATGAAGTCAGCCAACATCTGAGTTGGATGCCATTCGTCAGTTAAGCCGTTATAAACCGGAACTCCTGAATACTCTGCCAGTTCTTCAATCTGAGCTTGAGTCTTGCCACGGTACTGAATCGCGTCGTAGTAGCGAGATAAAACTCTTGCGGTGTCCGCAATTGATTCTTTATGTCCAACTTGTGACGACAAGCCATCTAAATAAGTTGTGTGAGCGCCTTGATCAAACGCGGCAACTTCAAATGCACAACGAGTGCGAGTGGAAGTCTTTTCAAAGATAAGTGCGATGTTGCGACCAACCATGTGCTGAATTTCCCGGCGCTGCTTTTTTTGAGCCTTGAGATCGATAGCTAGATCGATCAAGTAAAGAAACTCTTCACTTGTGAAGTCAATTTCCTTAAGGAAATCGCGATTCTTCAAATCCATGGTCACTCCGGGGAAGGCTAGAAAAACAAAAAGGCTAGGGAACCCTTAAGTCCCCTAGCCTACCTGCTTGGAATTAACGTCCGGTCAAGCTCATGATGTGCTTAACGCGGGTGTATCCCTCAATGGCTTCAGTGGATAGGTCATTGCCGTGACCGGAGTGCTTGAAACCGCCGTTTGGCATTTCAGCGGCCTGAACCAAGTGGCAGTTAACCCAGACCTGACCGAAGTCCAAGTCCTGTGAAGTGCGGATAACTTTGCCGTGGTTTTCAGACCAGATCGATGCAGCCAAACCGAAGTCAACGTCGTTAGCCATTTCGATTGCTTGGGCTTCATCCTTGAAAGTCTGAATGGTTTGAACTGAAGCAAATACTTCAGTCTGAATCATTTCATCGTCTTGCTTCAGACCTGCAATAAGTGTTGGCTCGAAGTAGTAACCACCATTTAGACGCTGTGCCTTGCCACCAGTCAAGATCTCAGCATGACTTGGCAAGCGATCAATGAATCCTTGAACGCGATCAAGTTGGTTTTGGCTATTCAATGCGCCATAGAAATGATCATCATTTTCTGGAGCACCGAACTTGAACTCAGCAACCTTCTTGGCAAGGGCTGCGGTGAATTCCTTAGCAATACCTTCTTGCACAATTACGCGAGTTCCGGCAGCGCAGTCTTGGCCAGCGTTGTAAAGATTCGCTTCGGCAACCCCTTGTACGGTCTTTTCGAAATCGCAATCGTCATAAACAATGACTGGAGCCTTGCCACCAAGTTCTAAGTGAACTCGCTTTAGATCTGGAGCTGCACTTGCGGCGATTTCCATACCAGCACGAACTGAGCCAGTGATCGAAACTAGATCTGGACGCTTGTGCGCAACCATGGCACGACCGGTATCGCGATCACCATAAATAATGTTGGCAACACCAGCTGGCAAATGCTCAGCAAAGATTTCAGCCATGATGCTTGCAGTGTGTGGTGTGGTGTCAGAAGGCTTCAGCACGATGGTGTTACCCATTGCAAGTGCTGGCGCAAACTTCCAAACCGCCATTAGTAATGGGTAGTTCCAAGGTGCAACCTGCGCACAAACACCAACTGGTTCGCGACGAACTGTTGAGTCGTAACCGCTTAGAAATTCTCCTGTGGACCAACCTGGCAAGTTACGCGCCATAGTTGCATGGAAACGAGTGTGGTCAACGCACTGTGGGAATTCAGCATCGCGCATCCACCAAAGTGGCTTACCGGTGTTTTGAATTTCGGCAGCAACAATTTCATCAGCGCGAGCTTCCATCGCATCTGCAATACGGAACAGTGCAAGTGATCGATCTGCTGGCGCGGTGCGCTTCCAACCAAGGAAGGCATCGCTGGCAGCCTTAAATGCAGCGTCAACATCGTTTGCGCGGGAAAGCGGAGCAGTTCCGTAAACCTGGCCGATTGCAGGATTTTCAAACGACATAGTTTCGTTGCTTGAGCAATCTACGAACTTGCCGTTGATGAAGTTCTTTAGCGTTGTCATTTCGTTCCTTTACCTAATTAGCGACTGGCAACGCCAGCTGCAGCTTCCAAAACACATAATGCGCCAAGACGAATCGTTCGTTCATCCGCTGAATCAATCGTGGCATCAATTTCAGTAATGTCCATGCTAGTCACACTGGCGTGAGATGTCGCCAAGAATGTCAGTTCTCTTACGTCATCAGCCGATAATCCCCCGGGGGTGGCAGCTGGGCAGGCAGGCGTAACGGCCCGATCACAAACATCAACATCGAGGTCGTAGTGAATCTGTCCCCCACTGGCTCCAGCAATGCTGATTGCTTGAGCCATGATGTCTTCCAGTGAACGGCTACGCATTTCGGCTCGGGTAATTACGGTTATGCCGTATTCCTTCACACGACGGGCATACTCGGGCGAATTCGCATAATCGCTAATTCCAATTTGAACAATGTGAGTACCTTGTAGGCCGGCAGCAATCAAGCGACGAACTGGTGAACCATTGCTAATGCCTTCGCGAATATCGTGATGCGCATCAATTGTGATTAAGCCAGCTTTGCCAATTTCATCAGCCCATAAACCTTTGCCAACCGAATATGTAATTGCATTGTCACCACCGAGAGCAACGAGAAGATCTTGCTTACCGCGAAGTTCATCCATCTTTGCGAAAACTCGCGCTTCGCCTTCTTCCCAATCTGGATCAGGAATGTTGCCGGCATCGCGAACTGAAACTGAAGCAATATCCAAATCATGCGCCCAGGAATAAGTTGAGTACCTATACATAGCCTCGCGGATTGCATCAGGAGTTTTGTCTGCGCCAGTTGGCGTAAGCGAAGTTAAGTGCGCACCCACTCCAATAACAGTGATGTTGGTTTTTTCGGCAGTGGAGCCAGCTTCGAGCCAATGCCCCGCGCGCGGCCAAAACTCATCAACGGGAAGGTTTGTCATATTCACCCTTTCAACGCCTTAACCATAGCCTTTTGGGAACCTTGAGATCTGGCCTACCGCCTGGAGTAACCTCGATTAGTACTAAATAGCCAAAGGAA
>WLGZ01000066.1 GCA_009702945.1 Actinomycetota bacterium
AAGATTTCTTCAACAGATTGTTCAGCCAGGATCGGTCCACCAGCAGCAATGCGACCAACAAGTGGCACATAAGCCGCAGCTGGGTTCATGTCACCCTCAAGTAGATGTTCAGGTACGCCTGCAACTTCTTGACTCAAGACGTCTAACGCACGAGCGCGAGTGGCATCGCGGTTAATGAAACCCTTTTTCTGCAAGACACCTAATTGATGCTGCACACTCGATGGGCTAGCTAGACCAACGGCGTCTGCGATCTCGCGAACACTTGGTGGATAGCCGCGTTCGGCAGTGGTCGAGGTGATCATGTCCATAATTAGGCGCTGACGCGGGGTCAGGCCATCGACGCCGTCTGGGCCATCTGGAAGGGACACAATCTGGGCGCCTGATTCCGGGGTGTTCGAATCATTCTTTGCCATGATTTACCAAGCTTTCCGATCAAATTCTCTTATTTCAATGGGTTTCTTGCGGTTTTCGAGCTGGTCTTGCAGGTCTTGCTATGCCCACATTAGAACACTTTTGGAAGATATTCAAACATTTGTTCGAATAAAACTTGCAAAGTGTCGGACCTGGGGTGTACAAATAGAACATACGTTCGATTAGAACACTTGTTCGAATCTAGCGGGTAGACCACCAGGTCGGCAAGTCCAGGCACAGCGCCAGGGCGAGATTGAAAATCAAGGAGAAATACCATGGCTCAAGTAACTGCAGTAGCAGCACTTCCCGTACAGCGAGCCGCTGTTCGTTCCAGCAATACCCAGACTTCTAGTCCAGTGCGACTAACAGCTCGCGGCCGACGAGTGGTGGCTTTACTTGCCCTGCTACCAATCGTGGTTGCGTTCTTCTTGATGAGCACTCGCGCTGCTCAAGCTGACCAGTCCGGTCCAACAACCGCGATCGTTAAGGTCGAAGCTGGCCAGAGCCTTTGGGATGTTGCAGTTGCAATCGCACCCAACGAAGATCCACGTTCAACTATTTGGACTATTAAAGCTCTTAACGGTTTAGAGACAAGTGAAGTTCAAGAAGGACAAGCGTTAATCATTCCCGTCAAATAGTCCTACCAAACCTTCAAGATCTCATAAACCCATTAAATGCGTTAAAAAAGTTTAATTATGTCCGATTTGTCGGGCTAAACGTCCCACACCTTGAGATATTCCAGCAGTAGCGTGAAGCGACGGCCCACTCGGAGTCGCCAGTAACTGTAATAGGAGTATTACATGTCAACACAACATGCCTCTGATGCTGAGCATCTGGCTAGTTTGGGTTATAAATCTGAATTCAAGCGAGAAATGACCTTATGGCAAAACTTCTCACTTGGCTTCACATATCTATCACCGGTTGTTGGTGTCTACAGCCTCTTTGCCCTAGCTCTTGCAGCTGGCGGCCCGCCGATGTTCTGGTGGATCGCAATTTGTGGCATCGGCCAGTTCCTAGTCGCATTGGTCTTTAGCGAGATTGTTTCGCAGTATCCAATTGCTGGCGGCGTTTACCCATGGGCGCGAAGGCTCTGGGGTAAGGGATATGCCTGGATGACCGGTTGGGTCTATGGCTTTGCTTTGATCGCAACTATTGCATCTGTAACTTATGGCGTTGGCCCGTTTGTGGCTGGACTCCTAGGTATGGAATCTAGTCAAAACCTAACAATCATTATCGCCATCGCTTTGATTGCGATTGTTACTTTGATTAACTTCGGTGGCACCAAGTTGCTTGGTCGCGTTGCCTTCTTTGGTTTCGTTGCTGAAATAGTTGGCGCATTGATTGTTGGCATCGTTTTGCTAACAACTCATCGCGAACAACCATTTGGCGTCGTTTTTGATACTTCATTGATTACTGCTGGTGGCACAAGCTATACAACCGCCTTCATGGGCGCAGCACTTATTGGTCTGTATCTTTACTACGGTTTCGAAGCTTGCGGCGACGTGGCTGAAGAAGTTACAAATCCTGGAATTGTGATTCCGCGAGCAATGCGAATGACTCTTTACATCGGTGGCGCAGCATCCCTGTTCATCACTTATGCCTTGATTCTTTCGGTTGCTGACATTGGCGCAGTTATCAGTGGCGAGAACGCAGATCCAATTGGTCAGTCTTTGGCTGAAGCATTTGGCGCAACAGGCTCAAAGGCTATCTTGGCAATTGTTGCTATGTCATTCTTCTCATGTGCATTGAGTTTGCAAGCAGCTGCAAGTCGCTTGATTTACTCATACGCTCGCGATGGAATGATCTTTGCGCAAAAGTCTCTGTCCAGAATGGATTCAAAGACCGGTATTGCTCCAGTTGCACTTCTAGCATCTGCAGTATTGCCAGTTCTATTCGTACTTACTGACTTGTTCTTGCCAGGTGGCATTTACCGCCTCGTGGCATTTGCTTCCGTTGGTATTTACATCGCATTCCAAATGGTTGTGCTTGCCGCATTGCGCGCTCGCATGGGTGGCTGGACGCCAGCGGGCAAGTGGACCATGGGTGGAGCCGGCATGCTGGTTAACATCTTGGCCCTTGCTTACGGGTTGTTTGCGATCTACTTGATGCTTAAGTCTTATGGCATCGAAGGCGGCTCGTTCGTCGATAACTACATCGTGCTAGTTGAAGTTATTATCGTCGTCGGCGTTGGCCTGGTCTACATGCTCGTAAGTGGTGCTCATCGTAAGAGCGATGCGCCTGCTGGCGATGCAATGAGCAAGTAGTCAACAACTCTCAATAACTACAAACAGCTGGCGCTTTCCGAAAGGGGAGCGCCAGTTGTTTTTTGACAATTACGCAGCAAACGGATTGCGGATTCGCAGTTCCGTGAATTTCTCAAAACCTTTATCGTTTGTGATGAATTCGGTTACTCCGTTATCGATACAGATTGCAGCGATCTGAGCATCATAAATCTCTTGACCGGAGCGACCAGTGCGCTCACACAATTTCACAAAAGTGTTGAAGCTTTGCGGGGAGTTTCTAATTACCTTGACATTTGGTGCCGAAAGCCAATTCTTTACTTGACTAACTGCTTGCTCAATCGAAGTAACCGGAACAGATAAGCGCCTATTTGTTGCGTTCGCCAAGAATTCGTTTATTGCTATATCGGTGAACGCGACAGATTCCTTTTGTGACAAAATTGTGTCTAGGAGATTTTTTGCTTCAACATGATTGGGTTCGAAGCTTCGCACCGCATAGAGCAAGATATTTGAATCAACACTGATCATTAATCAGTCTTTCCAAGTGATTCGTGGTAATCCATTAACTCTTCATACATCGCGGCAATCTCTGCGTTAACGTCACTATGGACCACAACATCCCCGTGAATCAAAAACTCATCAGTTGGTTGCCAGCGCGGTGTAGCAGCAAGCTTTTCGATCTCTGCAGCGAGAGCGCGCTCGATCAAACCTTTAAGTGTGATGTTGTGCAGTGCGCACACTTCTTTTGCTTCCGCCATTAACGGATCTCTAATCTCAACTGTTGTCTTCATAACCCCAAAATAACATAAACCCATAATTATGGGTTTTGGATTTACCCAGCTTCCCGGCAGCTATATAGATGTCTAGATTTACCCACAATCACCGATTCGCAACAAAATCCCTGATCAATCCCGATATCAAGGCCCAAAAACCACATCATCTAGTGGTCGCGACACGCCCAACACGCCATATATAGGCATATCGCTTGCGCGCCAGCTCTTTATCCAATAGATTCATCACTACATCTAGTGGTCACAGCAATGTGATTTACCCACAGATTGTGGTTCTCTCCACACAGGTTATCCCCAAAAGGATCCCCAGGGTGGTAAAAACCGCACTTTTTGGGTGTCACACCAGTAACACGAGATAACACCAAGTAACACAAGTAACACCCGCAACAAGTTAGTAAGGCCCTAAAAAGCCCCAAAACGGACAGCACAAGATCTAGAACTCGAGAACAGGAGATAAGTCATGAACTGCCCATACTGCCGTCACGATGATTCTCGCGTGATCGATTCCCGCAGCTCTGATGAAGGCCAGTCCATCCGTCGTCGTCGCGAATGCCCTGAATGTGGCCGTCGCTTCACAACGAATGAAACCATCACACTTAACATCGTTAAGCGCAGTGGTGTGGCCCAACCATTTAGCCGCGAAAAGGTAATCGTTGGCGTCCGCCGCGCTTGCCAAGGCCGACCAGTTACCGAAGATGACCTTTCAATCTTGGCTGCCCAAGTTGAAGAAAACCTTCGCGCAACCGGCCAGGCTGAAGTACCAAGTAACGAAGTAGGACTTGCAATCCTTGGTCCACTTCGCGAACTCGACGAAGTTGCATACCTGCGATTTGCAAGTGTGTATCGCTCGTTTGAATCCCTAGCGGACTTCGAACTAGAAATCGAAGATCTGCGATCTGCGCCCTCAAAGGCTCAAGTTTCTGATCAACATAAACAGAAACAAAAAGAGCCGGCGAGTTAAAAACTTTCACTTCCCCCGAAAGCCCTTCCCACAACTAAGACAAGCTTCCTAACAAAAACCAATCAAAACTAAAAACTATTTTTCGTATTTATGGACCCGGCCAAACAATACGAATCAGATGTAAAAAGTACGAGTCCATGAGGAGGACAACATGACCGACACGGTCAACGCAGCAACAGGAACGAAGAAGTCAGGCAAGGGCTTGACGATGACTCGTCTTTACACAACAGAAGGCGTGCACCCATACGCAGAAGTGATTTGGGAAAACCGCGACGTAGTCCAGACAAACTGGAAGACCGGCGAAACTGTTTTCGAACAGCGTGGCGTCGAGTTCCCAGACTTCTGGAGCGTTAACGCTTCCACAATCGTGACCACAAAGTACTTCCGTGGCCAGGTTGGTACCGATTCTCGCGAACGCACACTTCGCCAGTTGCTAGACCGCGTTGTCCTTACTTACACAAAGGCCGGAAAAGAAAACGGTTACTTTGCAACACCAAAGGACGCCGAAATCTTCGAGCACGAACTAACTTGGATGCTCCTTCACCAGGTCTTCTCGTTCAACTCACCAGTTTGGTTCAACGTAGGCACCGCATCTCCTCAGCAAGTAAGTGCGTGCTTCATCCTTAGCGTCGATGACACTATGGACTCAATCCTTAACTGGTACAAAGAAGAAGGCATGATCTTCAAGGGCGGCTCCGGTGCTGGCCTTAACCTTTCCCGCATCCGTTCCTCCAAGGAAATCTTGAAGAACTCAGGCGGAACCGCATCCGGTCCAGTTAGCTTCATGCGTGGCGCCGATGCCTCTGCCGGAACCATCAAGAGCGGTGGCGCAACCCGTCGCGCTGCAAAGATGGTTGTTCTAGACATCGATCACCCAGATGTTGAAGAATTCATCGAGACCAAGGTTCGCGAAGAAGACAAGATCCGCGCCCTTCGCGATGCAGGCTACGACATGGACCTTGGTGGCAAAGACATCATCTCGGTTCAGTACCAGAATGCAAACAACTCAGTTCGCGTATCCGATGAATTCATGAAGGCTGTTGAAAACGGCACAGAATTCGGCCTACGCGCTCGCACAAATGGCGAAGTTGTTGAAACCGTTGATGCACGCGAGCTATTCCGCAAGGTAACTCACGCAGCTTGGGCATGCGCCGATCCTGGTATCCAGTACGACGACACCATCAACGACTGGCACACCAACCCAGAAA
>WLGZ01000067.1 GCA_009702945.1 Actinomycetota bacterium
GACCCAGACCCTTTGGTAGCGCGAAGTATGCAGTTAGTGCTGCAAGGCTAAGGGTTGCCGCATAAACAAAGAATGGTGCGCGGATACTCAAGCCCACAACTAATCCACCAACAGCCGGACCGGCTAGACCTCCGAATAAGAAGCCACCTTGGTAAGTGCTGGCTGCCCGGCCACGATGTGCGCCATCAACTGTGCGCAGCAGCAAAGACATAGATGAAACTGTGAACATTGCTGAGCCCGTGCCACCAATGCCTCGAAGAAAAATCAGTTGTTCAAAAGTTTGAGAAAAGCCAGCCAAGGCGCTGGAAAGCGAAACAATACTTAGTCCAATCCAAAGTACGCTTCGTTCGCCAAATTTGTTTACCAACCAACCGCTAGGCGCGGCACTAACAAATCGCATCAGAGCAAAAACACTGATTACTGAACTGGCAGCGAAAGCTGAGACTTCAAAAGTTTGGGCAAACACCGGAATGATCGGGGCAACAATTCCAAATCCAAGTGCGACACAAAACGCGACAGCAGTTAGTACGGCAACTTCACTAGGAAGGTCTTTAAAGTATCGATCGAGTAATTTGCGCATGTCTAGTAGTAAGTCACAATTTCAAAGCCATTAGCAACAATCTGAGCCAAGATCTGGTCACGATGTTCGAAGCCACGAGTTTCAAGTTCAAGTTCAACGTCAACTTCACTGATTGCCAATGCTGGATTCATGCGAGTGTGTGAAGTTTGAATGATGTTGGTCCCGAGTTCGGCCACACAAGCTAAAAGTTTTGCAAGCGATCCTGGCTGGTCGCTCAATCTAACTTGCACCATCAAGAATCTGCCTGAGGTTGCTAGGCCAGTTCGTAAAACCCGGCTAAGTAGTAGTGGATCAATGTTGCCACCGGATAGAGACGCAACCACTGGACCATCAAAAGAATCTGGATCGTCGAGGATGGCTGCAACTGCTGCAATACCACCAGCCTCAACCTGTAGCTTGCTGCGTTCCAAAGTTAGTAGCAGTGCGCGTGCCAGTGAGGCTTCACTAACAGTTCTAATCTCATCAACATGCTGCTGAATGATTTTGAATGGAACATCGCCCGGTTTTCCAACCGCAATACCGTCAGCCATAGTTGACATTTTTGGCAGCATTTGTGGTGAGCCAGCAGCCAGTGATGGTGGGTAAGCGGCAGCCATTTCGGCTTGAACCCCGATCACTTTAATGTCTGGGCGCAAACTCTTAATTGCCAGCGCAGTTCCAGCTAGCAAACCACCACCACCAGTACAGACGACGACAGTTTTGACGTCAGGGTTTTGCGCCAAGATCTCTAGGCCCATAGTGCCTTGCCCCGCAACAATGTGTTCGTGATCAAACGGGTGAATAAATACCGCACCGGTTTCATCTGAGAACGCGCTGGCAGACATTAGTGCTTCGTCAATTGTCTTGCCAGCAAAAATCACGTCGGCACCGTAGCCAAGTGTTGCTTGGTACTTTGGCAGAGTTGCACCTTCTGGCATGAAGATAGTTGCTTTGATTCCAAGAATCTGGGCGGCAAGTGCAACACCTTGGGCATGATTTCCAGCACTTGCGGCAACCACACCTTTACTTCGTTGCTCTGAAGTTAATCGAGCAATTCGGTTATACGCACCGCGAATTTTAAAGGACCCAGCTCGCTGAAGATTTTCACACTTGAATGTGACATCGACTCCGTACTTCTTTTCAATCCAGCCTGCGCTGATTGAGGGAGTCTTTTTGATTACGCCATCCAATAACTTGGCTGCGTCATTTATGTCTTCAAGAGTTACGGGCTGCACTGGTCAATATTGGCACGCCTTGGCCTAACAATCTAATTCCCTTGAATATTGCGTGACCTAATCCACACATTTAAAAGTGCAGACTGGTACCAGTGGGATTTTCGCTTAATTCCCACTGGTAAGTTAAGGGTATTGAGTAACACCCTTAAGGATTTAGGCGAACATGACACTGGCAATCAAGGCATCCGGATTGGCGAAAGCTTACGGAGATGTAGTTGCACTTAATGGAATCGATATCGAAGTTGAGCAAGGCACTGTCCTTGGACTTCTGGGACCTAACGGTTCAGGTAAAACCACCACGGTAAGAATTCTGGCCACCTTACTTCAAGCCGACAGTGGCACCGCCAGCGTTGGTGGCTTTGATGTTGCAACTCAGCCAGACGAAGTCCGCAGCGTCATCGGACTAACCGGACAGTACGCAGCCGTTGATGAGTACCTCACCGGACGGGAAAATCTAGAACTTTTTGGACGCCTATTTCACTTAAGCAAGTTCGATGCAGCCAAGCGCGCAGCTGAACTTCTTGACCGCTTTGATTTGTCCGATGCAGCAGATCGCGGAATCAAAGGTTACTCGGGCGGTATGCGTCGACGCCTAGACTTAGCGGCATCCCTTATCGGTCGTCCAAATGTTTTGTTCCTAGACGAACCAACTACTGGTCTTGATCCACGTAGCCGTCAAGGTATGTGGGAAGTTATTGAAGATTTGATTTCAGAAGGCACGACAGTTTTACTAACAACTCAGTACTTAGAAGAAGCAGATCAACTCGCGAATCGAATTGTTGTTTTGGATCATGGCAATGTAATTGCTAAGGGAACTTCTAACGAGCTTAAATCTCAAGTTGGCGGTGACCGCATCGAGATTGTTGTTGAATCAGCGGGAGATGTAGCGAATGCTGCAGCTTTGATTCAGGAATTTGGATCAGCTCCAGCGATTACTGAAGATTTAACAAAGACCATTTTGTTACCAGTTGCTGGTGGATCAACTGCGATCGTAAACATAGTTCGCAAGCTTGACGAGAACAAGATCTCGATCGCCGACATTGCGCTACGCCGACCAACTCTTGATGACGTTTTCTTGAGCTTGACTGGTCATGCAACCGAAAATACTGAAGAAGTGTCCAAGCCTGCCAAGGGCCGACGTGGACGAAAGGCTAGGAGCTAATCATGAGTACTTTGACAACAGATTCAGTCAAGGAAGTTACGGCACCACGTCCTCGCTTTGGTTGGTTGATTACTGACAGCATTTCAGTTTCCCGCAGGCACTTACTGAAAATCACCCGGGTTCCAGAATCACTGTTCTTTGCTTTGATTCAGCCCGTTATGTTTGTTTTGCTTTTTGCATTTGTATTCGGTGGCGCAATTGACGTTGGCCCAGGTGGAGCTCAGGCTTACCGCGAATACTTGATTCCGGGAATTTTGGCTCAGACCGTTATGTTCGCGGTCGCTGGAATCACAGTTGGAATTACCGAAGATGCCAGCAAGGGAATTATGGATAGATTCCGTTCCTTGCCGATGCGCCCAGGTGCGGTTTTAACTGGACATACTTTGGCTTCGTTGCTTCAGAACATTCTGGTAATCGCGATTCTTTCGATCACAGGTTTAGCTGTTGGCTGGAGAATTCATAATGGTTTCTCGGATGCCGCTTTGGCTTACTTGATGTTTGCCTCGTTTGCATACGCAATTACTTGGGTTGGCGCCTGGATTGGGCTACATATGCCAAACTCTGAAGTTGCTGGCACCGCGGGCTTAGCTTGGATTTTCCCATTTACTTTTGCATCCAACATCTTTACGCCGGTCGCAACAATGCCAGGTTGGTTACAACCATTCGTGCTGTGGAATCCGGTTTCATGTTTAGCGCTTGCGGCTCGTCAGTTGTTTGGAAACCCAACACCATTACTTGGAGATTCATTCCCGGAGCGCTACCCAGTTCAGCTTTCGTTCGCGTACTGCTTCTTGCTGTTAGCGATTTTTGCACCGCTAGCTGTGCGCGCATTCAAAACGCGTAATAAGTAGTCTTACGGAACGTAAAGTTCCGCAGAAACAATAACGATGCGAAGTGTTTTACCTGAAGGTGTCTCGTAAGAGATTTCAGCGCCAACTTCTTGATTAAGTACGGCCGCACCCATTGGGCTAGTAGGCGAGTAGACGTCAATAGAAGTATGCGCAGCTTCTTCACGTGACCCAAGCAGGAATGTTTCGGTGTCATCTAAATCTGGGAAGTTAACGGTTACAACCATGCCTTGGGAGACAATGCCTTCTTCAATTTCAGGGGTTCCAATTTGAGCAGCTTCAAGCATCTTTGTTAGCTGGCGAACGCGACCTTCATTCTTACCTTGCTCTTCTCGAGCTGCGTGATAGCCACCGTTTTCTTTTAAGTCGCCTTCTTCGCGAGCGGCAGTAATACGTGCCTTAATCTCTTCGCGAAATTCGCCACTGCGATGCTCAAGCTCAGCTTTGAGTCGATCGTATGCCTCTTGCGTCAACCAAACTTCGTTCATTCGATAGACATTACGCGTATTTAGCTAGTTGGTGCGACTCCAGGCGCGACCTGCTCAGGAATTTTCACTCCCGGTGGGAAATTTGCTGGGGGAACCCGCATATTTTGGGAGTTTGAGCAGCCAAGCACTTCTGCCAATACCGCCTGACCATTTGTAGTCAATGGGTAGGTGATCTGCTCGTAATCACTGCCGCCAGCCACAGTTACCGTTGCATATCCGACATCAGTACGGGAGATATCTTGCGCTCGAACTACGCAATAAGTAGTGAGTTCTGGACCGCGTGCTAATTCCCAGGTCACATTGACTTGAGTTGGTGAAACAATTTCGAACGTTAAGAGCTGGGCGCTGACGCTTGGATTCTGTTGGCGAAACGCAGCGTAAGCCAGGCTTCCCGAAACTACGCCAGCAATCAAGATGCCAACCAATACTGGAATCACACGCCTGCGGCGCACACCATATCTAAGTTTGATGTGCTCTGGAAGGTTTGAATTGTTTGGCATACTCCCTCCAGAATACGTCCTTGATCTAGATAGTGGAGAATAGAGGCATGGCACAAACTAACCTCACTGAATCTGGTGTGGAAAGGTATTTGCCCGCTAACGGTGAACCACTTCGATTGCTTGCAGTTCACGCCCATCCAGATGATGAATCCAGCAAAGGTGCTGCGTCCACAGCAAAGTACATCAGCGAAGGTGTGCAGATTATGGTTGTGAGCTGCACTGGCGGTGAACGTGGCGACATTCTAAATCCTGGCTTTGAGCTCGGAGACAGATCGATATTTGAAGTGCGCAAAGACGAAATGAAGCGAGCTGCGCAAATTCTAGGTGTCTCACATCGTTGGCTCGGATTTGAAGATTCTGGTTGGCCAGACGGTGACCCAAAGCCACCACTGCCAAAAGGTTGCTTTGCTGATCTGCCGTTAGAAGAGGTAAGCGCACCGCTCGTTGAAATCGTGCGTGAGTTTAAACCGCACGTAATTACTACTTATGACGAAAATGGTGGCTACCCACATCCACATCACATCAGAACTCATGAAGTTTCGATGTTTGCTTGGGAGCAAGCTGCCAACCCTGAATACAAAACTTCACAGGAACCCTGGACTGCTGCAAAACTTTATTACCACCACGGATTTTCAAAGTTACGCGTGCAAGCAATGCATGACGTTTGCCTTGAATTAGGAATTGACTCGCCCTA
>WLGZ01000068.1 GCA_009702945.1 Actinomycetota bacterium
AAACACACTATTGAAGTTGTAGTAGATCGTTTGGCAGTTAAGTCAGATGCTGTTCGACGACTAACTGACAGCGTCGAAACTGCATTACGGCTATCCAGCGGATTAGTGACACTTGAGTTTGTTGACCTGCCTGAAGACGATCCGGATCGGGAACGTATGTTCAGTGAACATTTAGTTTGCTTGTATGACGGAAACCAATTCGAAGAGCTAGAGCCAAGGTCGTTTTCGTTTAACTCACCGTTCGGTGCCTGTCCAGAGTGCACTGGCCTTGGAAACAAGATGGAAGTCGACGTTGACCTAGTTATTCCTAACCCAGATTTATCGCTTGAAGAAGGTGCGATTGATCCATGGGCTTCTGGTCACATCTTTTATTACTTCTTTCGATTAACTAAGGCACTTTCTAATGAGTTGGATTTTGCCTTAAATGTGCCTTGGAAAAAGTTGCCGCTCAAAGCTCGAAATGCTTTGCTGCACGGAAACGATCATGAAGTTCAAGTTAAGTACAAGAACCGCTATGGCAGACAGCGCACTTATTCAACTGGGTTTGAAGGTGTTATTCAATACATCGAACGCAAGCATCAAGAATCTGAGAGTGACTCGAGTCGAGAAAAACTCGAAGGCTACATGCGAGAAGTTCCGTGTCCTGCTTGTGCTGGTGCCAGATTAAAGCCACTGTCACTTGCAGTAACACTTAACGACAAGAGCATTGCTCAGATTGCGCAACTCCCAATAGGTGAGTGTGCCGAATTCTTAAAGAAGCTCGAACTTTCCCCAAGAGAGAGAGCAATTGCGGATCGAGTTCTAAAGGAAGTTAATGAGAGATTGGCATTCTTAATTGATGTCGGCCTGGATTACTTATCACTCGAGAGATCTGCAGGTTCGCTGGCTGGTGGGGAAGCGCAACGTATCCGTTTGGCCACCCAGATTGGCAGTGGCCTAACCGGAGTGCTTTACGTTTTGGATGAACCAAGCATCGGTCTTCATCAGCGCGACAACCACAGACTGATTGAGACCTTAATTCGACTTCGCGATCTTGGAAATACCCTGATTGTGGTTGAGCATGACGAAGACACAATCCGCACCGCTGACTGGATTGTGGACATTGGTCCTGGCGCCGGTGAACATGGCGGACATGTTGTTTCTAGTGGTTCATATGAGCAATTAATCGATACCAAGGAATCAATCACTGGACAGTACCTATCAGGTAAACGTGCAATTGAAGTGCCCGCAATAAGACGACCAGTTGAATCGTCACGCATGTTAACGATTCATGGCGCCAAGGAACACAACTTAGCTGACGTTAAAGTCGATATCCCACTTGGCGTTTTTGCTGCTGTCACCGGTGTATCAGGATCGGGTAAGTCAACCCTGATAAATGACATCTTGTACAACGTTTTGGCACGCGATCTAAATGGTGCTCGCACTGTTCCAGGTCGTCATAAGAAGATTGATGGTATCGATCAACTCGACAAAGTTGTGCATGTTGACCAGAGTCCAATTGGTAGAACTCCTAGATCGAACCCAGCAACTTACACCGGTGTGTTCGATCACGTTAGAAAGTTGTTTGCAGAAACCCCAGAGGCCAAGATGCGGGGCTATCAACAAGGACGTTTCTCTTTCAACGTTAAGGGTGGACGTTGTGAGTCTTGCTCTGGTGATGGCACGCTAAAGATCGAAATGAACTTCCTGCCAGACGTGTATGTGCCGTGTGAAGTTTGTCATGGTGCTAGATATAACCGAGAGACTCTGGAAGTTCACTACAAGAACAAATCGATTAGTGATGTCTTAAACATGCCGGTTGAAGAAGCGCTGGAATTCTTCGCAAGCATCCCGGCAATCGCCAGACATCTGAAAACTCTGGTTGATGTTGGACTCGGTTACGTTCGACTTGGTCAACCTGCAACAACTTTGAGTGGCGGCGAGGCGCAACGCGTAAAGCTTTCCTCTGAATTACAGAAGCGCTCAACTGGACGAACTGTTTATGTTTTGGATGAACCAACCACAGGCTTACATTTTGAAGACGTCAGAAAATTGCTAATTGTTCTTCACTCGTTGGTTGAAAAGGGCAATACCGTAATCGTGATCGAGCACAACCTGGATGTGATCAAGACTGCGGACTGGGTCATTGACATGGGTCCAGAAGGCGGTTCCGGCGGCGGCAAAGTCGTAGTGACCGGAACGCCGGAGCAAGTAGCAAGCCACGCCAGCAGCCACACCGCTAGATTCTTGAAGCCACTACTAGGAACGAGTTCGGTAAAGTCTGCCCCACCAAAGCAGGTAGCCAAGAAGTCTGCGACAAAGAAGTCTGCGACAAAGAAGCCTGCAGCTGGAAAAACCGTTACTAAGTAGCCCTCGTGCAGATTACGGATAAACCTACAGACATACCGACCAGCCCTGGGGTTTATCGGTGGCGGGACGCTTCGGATCGAGTGATTTATGTCGGTAAGGCGAAGAATTTAAAGAATCGCATTAATTCCTACTTCACCAATGATTTACATCCAAGAACTCAAACCATGGTTTCAACTGCTCAAAGTTTGGATTGGGTTACGGTCCGTACTGAAACCGAAGCTCTACAACTTGAGTATGCGTGGATCAAAGAGTTCGACCCCAATTTCAATGTTAGATATCGCGATGACAAGAGTTATCCGTACTTGGCGCTATCCACGCAAGAGGAATTCCCTCGGGCATTTGTCTATCGAGGAGATAAACGCAAAGGCGTAACTTACTTTGGACCCTATGTTCAGGCCTGGGCTATCCGGGACTCGCTAGACCATTTGCTCAGAGTGTTTCCAGTACGCAGCTGTACATCAGGTGTGTTCCGCAACGCTAAAGCCGCTGGCCGCCCATGTCTGTTGGCACACATCGACCGCTGCAGCGCACCTTGTGTAGGCAAAATTGATGAGGCTGGACACCGTGACTTGGTAAAGCAATTCATGTCATTTATGTCAGGTAACTCGAAAGAGATAATTGCTGACATTTCGCGTCGAATGAATGAAGCATCAGTAGCCCAAGATTATGAACAAGCCAGTGTGCTTCGAGACGACTTAGCTGCACTTGAGCGTGTCTTAGAAAAGAGTGTTGTCGTACTTCCTGATGACACATTCGCAGACATAGTTGGTCTTCATCACGACGACTTGCAGTCCGCAGTGCAAGTTTTCTCCGTTCGTAGTGGACGCATTGTGGGGCAACGCGGTTTCATCATGGAGAACTCAGTAGATGCAACAAGTGAAACTCTCATGACTGATGCGTTGATGCATATCTATGCTGCTGCAACTAAAGAAGAAATTCCAACTGAAGTTTTGGTAAGTCACGAGCCAGAGAGTGCAACTAGTTTGGCTGAATTGTTGGGCACAATTCGAGAGGCGCAAATCAGTGTCAGAGTTCCATCTCGGGGCGACAAAAAGATGTTGATGGATACTGTGGTGATTAATGCGGGTCAAGCCCTTGGACTGCACAAAACCAAACGCTCAACAGACCTTGTTACTCGAAGTAAAGCGCTAGCTGAAATCCAGGAAGCAATAGGACTGCCGGATGCACCACTGCGCATTGAATGTATCGACGTTTCCCACATTTCTGGCACTAACGTTGTGGCATCCCTTGTTGTATTCGAGGATGGAATTCCTAAGAAGAAGGATTATCGACAATTCATCATTGAAGATCCGCGCGACGATACCGCATCTATTGCTCAAGTAGTAGCTCGTAGATTCAAGGACCATGACGAGAAGCGTCCTTATCGACCAAACCTTTTGGTTATCGACGGTGGTTTGCCGCAAGTGAACGCTGCAGCTAAAGCTTTAGAAGCAGCGGGAGTTAGCAATATGCATGTAGTTGGGCTAGCCAAGCGGATGGAAGAGATCTGGAAACCAGGAGCCACTTACCCAGTGATTCTGCCCAGAAGCAGTGAAGCGCTTTTCATGCTGCAACGAGTGCGGGATGAGGCTCATAGGTTTGCCATCACACTGCACCGAAATCGAAGATCTAAAGGAATGGTCGATAGTGTGCTTGATGATGTGCCAGGTCTTGGTCCAGTAAAGAAGAAAGCAGTATTGGCACACTTTGGGTCGCTCAAGAAGGTGGCTGCGGCTTCAGTATCTGAACTTTCCGAAGTCCCAGGCATTGGTCCAATCCAAGCTGAACAAATCTGGCAATTCCTAAATCAAGATAATCCTGGTGATGTTGCCATCAACACCGCCACAGGCGAGATAATTGAATCGTGAGTGAATCCCAGATTGACGTAATCCTGGTAACTGGCATGTCCGGAGCCGGACGATCAACGGCGACCAGAGCACTCGAAGACATCGGCTGGTTCGTAGTTGATAACTTGCCTCCAACTCTGATGACCAATGTGGTTGATTATGTAGCCCAGCGAACTGGTTCGCGAAAAGTTGCCGTCGTTGCAGATGTTCGTGGTGGCCAACTATTTGAGGAACTACGCGAGTCGCTAGCAGCCATCAAAACTGCAGGGCATGACTTGCGTGTGCTGTTTCTTGAGGCTGGTGACGAAGCGCTAGTCCGCAGGTATGAATCGTCCCGTAGACCTCATCCGCTACAGCGCGATGACAGCCTCTTGGGTGCAGTCCAGCGGGAACGAAGTCTATTGAGTGATTTACGTGCCGATGCCGACATAGTTATTGATACAAGTAATTTGAACGTGCACGAATTACGCAGAAGTATTGAAGCTTCATTTGGAGATGACGACCACGTTGCTTTGCGTGCAACAGTCATGTCATTTGGATTTAAGTACGGGATTCCAGTGGATGCCGATTTAGTTGCCGACTTAAGGTTCTTGCCAAATCCTTACTGGGATCCAAAGCTAAAGGATCTAACCGGATTAGATGCAGCAGTTAACGACTACGTAGTTGCATCTGACCAGGCGCAAGAGTTCCTGACAAAGTATGCCGAACTTATTGACTTAGTTGAAGACGGATATCTGCGCGAAGGTAAGCGTTTTGTCACGATCGCTATGGGTTGTACTGGTGGCAAGCATCGAAGCGTCGCCATGGCCGAGAATCTCTCAGCTCGGTTAGTTAAATCTGGAGTAGAAGTCAGAGTGGTTCATCGAGACTTGGGACGTGAATAGATGCCAGGTGCACCAATGCGCTCAGTTGATGTCGTGGCACTGGGTGGCGGTCACGGCTTAGCTGCAAGTCTGCAAGCGTTACGCAGAGTAACACCGCACTTAACTGCAGTTGTTGGCGTTAGTGACGATGGCGGCAGCAGCGGCAGACTCCGCGAAGAATTTGGCATTGTTCCGCCTGGTGACTTGCGTATGGCTTTGGCGGCTCTATGTGGTGATGATACGTGGGGCT
>WLGZ01000069.1 GCA_009702945.1 Actinomycetota bacterium
GGCGCTAGACATTATCTTTACTGGCGACATTGGAATTGTTTCAAATATCGGCCTGGTAATAGTTGGCCTAGTTGGCGCTATAAATGTGCGGACTGCGGATTATCAAGCAGCAATTTGGGTAGCCCCGATTGCTTGGGTAATTGCGCTGCTTACAACGGGTCAACTTGCACCAATGCGTGGCGGATCATTTCTGCGCGAACAAGTTTTGCACCTTGCATATGGGCTTGCGATGCACGCTTGGTGGATTCTGGGCGCAACTGCCCTAAGTGCAAGTGTTGCAATCTTTAGGCGCGGCCGGCAGCCTTAATGTCTCGACGCAGTTCTGGCGGTAGCGCAAAGATTAAGTGCTCTTCGATAGTTTCAACTTCTTCGACATCGGTATAACCACGTTCGGCTAACCAAGCTAGAACGCTGTTCACCAAAATCTCAGGAACTGATGCACCGCTGGTAAGCCCAACTGTGTTGACACCTTCCATCCACGCCTCATCGATCTCACCAGCAAAATCAACTCGGTATGCTGCACGAGCGCCAGCCTCCAATGCCACGTCAACTAGTCGCACAGTATTTGAGGAGTTTGCCGATCCAACTACCAGCATGACGTCGCAAGCTAAAGAAATTTCCTTGACGGCTTTTTGGCGATTTTGGGTGGCATAGCAAATGTCATCACTTGGTGGATCAAGTAAGTTCGGAAACTTTGCCCGCAATAAATCAACGGTCTCTAAAGTTTCATCAACTGAAAGTGTGGTTTGGGAAAGCCAAGCTACTGGTCGACTTGGATCAATCTCGATTTCCTGGACATGTGCTGGGCCGTCCACCAAAGTCATATTCTCTGGTGCTTCGCCCATTGTGCCTTCGACTTCTTCGTGGCCTTCGTGACCAATGAAAAGAATTTGATAATCATCAGAAGCAAAGCGACGTGCCTCAGAGTGAACTTTTGTAACCAATGGGCAAGTTGCGTCGATGGTCTTTAAGTTTCGCTGGGCAGCTTCGTCGTGTACCGCCGGCGAAACTCCATGAGCGCTAAAGACGACTGTGGCGCCTTCAGGAACTTCGTCAGTTTCATTTACGAAAATGGCACCCTTGGCTTCAAGTTCGGTAACTACATACTTGTTATGAACAATTTCCTTGCGGACATAAATTGGTGCGCCATGGACGGTCAAGGCTTTTTCAACAGTGACTACCGCTCGATCGACACCAGCACAATATCCACGAGGCTTTGCCAGCAGGACTTTTTTCTTAGTTTCACTCACTCTCCTATCGTAAGCCCGCGCCTCCCCTCTCGCTTTCTGGCATTAGGCACAATAGATCCATGGACCAGACAGAACCAGCAAAGCCCGGACTCGATCCAGAGACCCCACTGGCTGTCCATTCAGTTAGCACCATGATTGGTGAATATATTGGTCGACTTGGAACTATCTGGATTGAAGGCCAGATAGCCGAAGTCAACCCACGAAAAGGCCTAACTTATCTATCACTTCGCGATACTGATCGCGATGTTTCATTGTCACTTTACGTAGCTT
Organism: Actinomycetota bacterium; assembly: GCA_009702945.1. Classification (GTDB taxonomy): domain Bacteria; phylum Actinomycetota; class Actinomycetes; order S36-B12; family UBA5976; genus UBA5976. Next base: position 1,521 of record WLGZ01000069.1, read on the forward strand.
CTGGCGTTATGGATTCACTTGCCACCACGGTTGAACAAGGAAGTCGAGTCCTAGTTCAAGTAAAAGCCGACTGGTGGGCTAAACGTGGCTCATTACAATTCAAAGTTTTGCAAATGCGTGCCGTGGGTATCGGCGAGCTTATGGCTCGGCTTGAAGCTTTACGAAATCTCTTAGCGGCTGAAGGACTATTCAACGAGGATCGCAAAAAGCCATTGCCATTTTTACCACGGCGAATTGGTTTAATTTGTGGACAAGCTAGCGATGCCATGCACGATGTGATTGAGAATGCCAAACGTCGTTGGCCTGACGTTCAGTTTGAAGTACGTGAAGTTGCAGTCCAGGGCGTTAATTGCGTTAAGCAAGTAAGCGCAGCACTAACCGAACTTGATGCAATCTCTGACATTGATGTAATTGTGATTGCTCGTGGTGGTGGCGCGTTTGAAGATTTATTGCCATTTAGCGATGAGTCATTGATTCGGGTAGTTGCAGGAATAGATACTCCAGTTGTAGCTGCGATTGGTCACGAAGAAGACAGGCCGCTAATTGACTATGTTGCGGATTATCGCGCTTCAACTCCAACGGATGCTGCGCGCAAAATAGTTCCTGATGTTCTCCAAGAAATCTCTGATCTAAGAAACGCTAAAGCCAGACTTCAAACTTTAGTTTCAACTGGCATAACACGGCTTGAGCAACAACTTGCGCTAACTAGAAGTCGCCCCGCACTAGCTTCGCCAGCCACTTTGATAACTCAGCGCTTGAGCGACAACAATGTTGTGCGCACCGCAATGCATGTGAAAGTGAAAAGCTTTATTGCACTTGAAAGTGCACATTTAACTGGCACTCAAGGCACCCTACGTGCACTGTCACCACAAGGGACATTAGAGCGTGGGTTTTCAATTGTCAGAGATTCCCAAAATGTGATTGTAAAAAGTGCTGAAGCGGTTGTTGCTGGCGACGAACTTCGAATTAAGTTTGCAAATGGTGACATTGTCACGCGAGTTGAAGAGGTTTAATCCTCGTCAGATTTACTTGGGCGCAAGGCTTCGAGTCTGGCTTTAGCTCCAGCAAGTCGTTCTTCACAAATTGCTGCAAGTTTTTCGCCTTGTTCCCACAAATTGACCATGTCATCAAGCGGGAGATCTTTGTCTTCAAGACGTGTGACAATTTCGTCTAACTGAGATTTGGCTGTCTCGTAAGACAGTTCTGCAGATTGATCCTTTGCCATAGGAAGATTCTATGGTTTCGCTGGCACTAAAGATTCGGCGAATCGCAAAAGCTCATCCCAGGGCGCAGTACCCGAAACTATGGATGTCAGATCGCCTTCAGTCTTTACAAAGGCTCGAGTAAGGGGCTTATCGATTTCACACTTCTGCCAGGTTGCGCCATTTATAGTTGCTGTTGATTCACAGACCGCACTGTTAGTTGCCGGGGCAACTACTTTTCCCTTCGGGCCATCACTTTGCCAAAGTGAGACATATTCGCCAGCCGAGGTTTGGAATCCCAAAATCCAACGGATGTCGCCAACCTCACCATAGGACTCAGGCTCGAGTCGAGCACTCGTCGCTTGATATCCAGCCGGCAAAGTTTTGGGAATTGAAATTGGCCAAGTTTGGGCGATGACTGCGCTGGCAACGGCAGTTTCGTAATCCACCTGCTGCTTAACTTCTTCCTGTGGCCGCCAAGCAATCAACATGATCACGCCAACGGTTGCAATTACTGCGCCCATTGATAGCACCATGTCCCAGGCAGTTTCCCGCCCTCTTGGTTTTTTGTTAGCCATGCCTCTATTTTGCCTGCTTTAGCTAAAGTTCGCTCTCGCGCGGTCCCTTCGGTCCGACTTCGCAAAACGGATTAGGCTAACCATATGAGCTCGTTTAACTACACCGAAATCCTGCCGCTTGCGCACAATGAACCCGAGTATCGCCTAGTTACCACTGAAGGAATTACTACTACGACAGTTGGTGAGCGGACATTTCTCAACATTGATGACAGTGTTTTGGAAAAGGTTGCCTACGAAGCAATTCATGATATTTCCCACTACTTGCGAACCAGCCATTTGGAACAGCTAAAGAAAATCATTGACGATCCAACTGCTTCACCCAACGACAGATTTGTCGCAATCGATTTAATGAAGAATGCCAACATTGCAGCTGGTGGCATCTTGCCAATGTGCCAAGACACTGGCACCGCAATTGTTTCTGCCAAGCGAGGTTCGCAAATTCTGACGCAGGGTCCAGATGAAGTTGCAATTAGTCGTGGCATTTACGATGCCTACCAAAAACTAAACCTTCGCTATTCCCAGCTTTCACCTATGAATATGTGGGATGAGAAAAACACTGGTGATAACTTGCCAGCTCAAATTGAAATCTATTCCGACACTAAGCCTGGGCACGAAAACGCATATGAAATGTTATTCATTGCTAAAGGCGGCGGTAGCGCAAACAAGAGTTACTTGTACCAAGAAACTAAAGCAGTTTTGAATCAAGAAAGTTTCTTGCGATTCATGGATGAGAAGTTACGACTTATTGGAACTTCGGCCTGCCCGCCATATCACTTGGCAATTGTTGTTGGTGGCACCAGCGCTGAATACGCTTTGAAAGTTTCTAAGTTGGCCAGCACTAAGTATTTAGACTCACTACCAACTGAGGGTGGCCCAGACGGAAATGGCTATCGCGATCTTGAGATGGAAGCCGAGATTCTCAAGCTCACCCAGAACTTTGGAATCGGCGCGCAATTCGGCGGTAAATACTTCTGCCATGACGTTCGAGTAATTCGCTTGCCTCGACACGGTGCTTCCTGTCCGATTGCTATCGCAGTTTCTTGTTCAGCAGATCGACAGGCACTTGTGAAGATTGATGCTACAGGCGCTTATATTGAAAAGCTAGAAACTGATCCAGCACGTTTTCTGCCAGAAATCACAGATGAGCATTTAGATGACGATGTCATCAACATTGACTTAACTCGACCAATGTCGGAAATTCGAGAAACGCTTTCCAAGCTTTCAGTAAAAACTAGAGTTTCACTAACGGGTCCGCTCATCGTCGCTCGCGACTTAGCCCACGCCAAGATTCTCGAAATGCTTGATCGCGGCGAAGATATGCCGCAGTACTTTAAAGATCACGCGGTTTACTATGCCGGCCCTGCCAAGACACCAGAAGGTTATGCCTCTGGTTCATTTGGACCGACAACAGCAGGTCGCATGGATGCTTATGTTGATCGCTTCCAGAAAGCTGGTGGCTCATTTGTCATGCTGGCAAAAGGAAATCGAAGCGATGCTGTTACTAAAGCCTGTCAGGCAAATGGTGGGTTCTACCTAGGCTCAATTGGTGGACCAGCTGCTCGACTCGCAAAAGACAACATCAAGAAAGTTGAAGTTTTAGATTTTCCTGAAATGGGAATGGAAGCAGTTTGGAAAATTGAAGTTGAGAACTTCCCTGCCTTCGTCGTTGTTGACGATAAGGGAAACGACTTCTTTGCCGAAACTTTGCGCCCGATCGCTTTGAACATTCCAATTGGTCCACCTAAGTAGGTTTTAGGGTTTGAAGTTTTTGGCTGGTGGCCAAGGGCTCCAGCCGCGAGCTAGCCAACCGTTGTAGGCGACCAAATCTTGTTCCATACAGGTTGCTTTACTTGCTTTTGAGGCATACTTCTTGCCCCCGTAAGTTTTCCAGAATCCAGCATTTACTTGCCAAGTACCCTGATACTTACCTTTGCCGCCTGTTGATTTGCAGTTGTTATTAGATTCAACTTTTTTCAAGTA
>WLGZ01000007.1 GCA_009702945.1 Actinomycetota bacterium
CCATCCGGAGTGCCTTGGAGGAAAATCTAAAGCTTGCTGAACTTCTGGCTGACTTGGTAACAAGTACGCCAAATCTTGAATTGATAGTTAAACCACAACTCTCAATTGTTCCATTTCGAAGAGTGCCTTCACATGGGTCAATAGATGATCACAATTCTGCTATCGCCAAACGAATGCAATCAGACGGTGATGCCTACGTAACGAGTGCAATTGTTGATGGTAAAACTGTTCTTCGTCCTTGCCTGACTAACTTCCGAACTTCAGAGGAAGACATCCGAGAATTGTTAAGGATTATCGAACGCACCGGGTCTCAACTCGAGCAAGAATCGAAGCTAGAGTAGAAGTCGTGTCATCACTGCGCATTTCTAATGTTGAATCCATCAAAGACATGGAGGCGGTTAGTGATTTTTTCTGTCAGGTCTGGGCTGGGGGACCTGAGGTTGTGCCATTCGACTTGGGTTTGGCAGTTCTGCATGTCGGAGCATATTGCGCCGCAGCGTATGACGGAGAGCAAATGGTGGCTGCGTCATTTGGATTTCGTGGAGTCTTTAAAGGAAAGCAAATCCTTCATTCCCATGTCACTGGGTCATTTCAACCTGGCGCAGGCTATGAACTAAAGCGTCACCAATTTGATTGGGCTAAATCGCAAGGTCTAAGTGGAATTACTTGGTCATTTGATCCACTTGTGCGCAGAAACTGTGTTTTCAATTTCGACAAACTTGGCGCCACAGCAGTTGAATACCTACCTAACTTTTATGGAACCATGACGGATTCAATAAATGCAGGTGATGAATCTGATCGACTTTTTGCATTTTGGGATATTTCTGGACCAAAAGAAGAATCAAAAGCTACAAATGCGTCCGTTGTGGTTGAGCTTCCAGAGGACATCGAAAGTCTTCGAAAAACTGACCTCGCTGCCGCATTAGTGTGGCGTCGCCAAACTCGAGAAACTTTGCAACCACTTTTGGACCAAGGATGGACCATCAGCCGGATGCAGGATCGTGCGCGCTTACTAGTAGATCCGCCAAGATAGAGGAAGAATATGAAACTTGAAGCCGTAGAACTTATCCGTCTAGATGTGCCATTAAAGTCCACATTCCGCACATCTGAAGGCGCAATGAACGCACTTGAAGTTGTTTGGGTTCACGCGATAACCGACGTGGGCGAAGGCTGGGCAGAATGTGCAGCTAACCGATTACCTGACTACTCAAGTGAATACCATGCAGGCGCTGCAGGAGTTCTAAAGGAATTCTTTATCCCGGAGATTAAGAACCTAGGACATGAGTTAACTGCGGAAGCTGTTGCACCAACTTTGCATTGGGCCAAAGGCCACCGCATGGCAAAAGCCGCTTTAGAAACTGCAGTGTTAGACGCGCAACTACGAGCCGCTGACACATCTTTCGCTCAATATCTCGGCGCCGTAAAAACTAAAGTGCCCGCTGGTGTTTCCGTTGGAATTATGGACTCGTTGCCAGAGTTAATGAAGTTTGTTGAAGGCTATCTGGCTGAAGGATATTTACGTATCAAATTAAAGATTGAACCTGGTTGGGACTATGAGCCAGTAAAGCTGGTTCGTGAGACTTTCGGTCCAGATCTGCTTCTGCAGGTTGATGCAAATACGGCTTACACTCGAGATGATTTTGATCTGTTGAAACGATTAGACGAATTCAACCTTTTGCTGATTGAACAGCCGATTGAAGAAGAAGACATTCTCGGACATGCTCGACTAGCGGAGTACATTGATACGCCTGTGTGCCTGGACGAATCCATAGTTTCTGCAGGTGTGGCACGCGATGCCATAGAGCTTGGCGCTACCGAGATCATCAACATCAAACCAGCGCGCGTTGGTGGGTACATTGAATCTGTAAAGATCCATGACATTGCTCAAGCTGCAGGAATTCCAGTTTGGTGTGGTGGCATGTTAGAAACTGGAATTGGTAGAGCCGCAAACCTAGCCTTAGCTGCACTTCCCAATTTCACATTGCCAGGCGATACTTCAGCTTCATCTCGCTATTACGAAGTAGATACCACTGAGCCATTCGTGCTAGTAGATGGGCACATCGATGTGCCTACAGGTCCTGGAATTGGAGTAGATCCGATACGCGAAGTTGTTGATCGCTACACAGTTTCGACTGAGTGGGTTTAATCAGCTAGTTAATGATTGACCAATAGGCTGATACGAACTCAACAAGAAAGCACAAATAATCTAATGTCCAATTGGCCCAATGAACGAAAGTTTGCTGTGGCGATATGGGCACTTGCTACCGGTGGGTATGTGCTGTGGCAGGGAATTCCCTTTGATCGAGCTACCCAGTTTCTGATCATCATTACTGCGGCGCTTGCCTTTTCAATTGGCACCACAACGCGCGCAATCCGCGTGTTTGCCGACTGGGTGCCATTTGCGATTTTGTTGTACGGATATGACTATTCCCGTGGCGCGGCCGATACGTTCGGCTTCAAAGTTCGAGTTGAAGAAATCTATAACATCGAACTGGCGTGGTTCGGTTGGTTATTCGAAGACAAGATTCCGACCGTTTGGTTACAACAACATCTTTATGATCCAAATCAAATTGCGTGGTGGGAATCTTTAGTTGCGCTGGTTTATGTCTCGCATTTTGTAGCACCTTGGGCGATAGTCGGAATCCTGTATGTAAAGAATCGAGAGCTATGGGCGAAGTTTGCTCGTCGTGTCATAACAATTTCATTTGCGGCACTGATCACTTACATTTTGATCCCTGCTGCACCTCCTTGGTATGCCGCACGTGAAGGCTTATGTGAACCAGTAGTTCGAATTGCGACTAGAGGTTGGGAGATCATTGGCCTGCCAATTGCTGGTCAGATTATTTCCTTAGGTCAAGGCGTGGTGAACCAAGTTGCTGCAATTCCTTCATTGCACGCAGGTATGGCGGTCACGATCACATTGTTCTTCTGGGCCCGAGTTGGCCTGAAGATGAAAGCGTTCCTAACTTTCTATGTAGCCTTAATGTTCTTTGCCTTGGTATTCGGTGGCGAGCACTACATATTTGATGCCATTCTTGGTGCTATTTATGCGGTAGCTGTTGAATATGGCTGCCGAGCTTGGGAACGCCGAAGCCGGGCTAAAACCCATTAGTTAAGGCAATTTGCGCTAGTTTGCGTCAATTTACTGGTTCTGGTGGTAATTCTGTGACTCGTGGGGTTATTCTCTTCCTAAGTGCTCCTAGAAGTCCTACAACATGTCGGGGAAGGCAATTTGTAGGAAAGGCTAGGAGGCAAGAGATGGCGTATACGTCAACAACTCGTGGGGTCGTGTTCATTCACAGCACGCCACGAGCTTTAACTGCCCATATCGAGTGGGCTTTAGGTGGCCTGTTGGGTACACCAGTAAATCTTGATTGGGTTGAACAGCCCGTTGCTCCTGGAACTGTGCGCAGTGAGATGTCGTGGATCGGTGCCGCTGACTTATCAGCAAAGATGGCCTCAGCCCTTCGTGGCTTTCCAAACCTTAGGTTCGAAGTAACTGAAGAACCAAGTGCGGGCTTTGATGGTCAACGATTTGTATCCACGCCTTCCCTTGGTATTTGGCGAAGCCCAATGGGCGTGTTTGGTGAAAGCTTTATCTCGGATGAAAAACTTCGCACTGCTATCGCGAATGCAACTTCTGCTGGAAATTCGTTGGTGGATGCCGTTGACGAAGTTATGGGTGGCCCATGGGATCGCGAACTCGAACCGTTTAGATATGCCGGTGATGGTGTGCCAGTTAGATGGCTACACCAAGTTAGTTAAAGCGGAATGTTCCCGTGATTACCGCGCGGGAATGAACCATCTGGATTAGCAACAGCCTTTAATGCAGCAGCAATTGCAGTTCGAGTTTTTGTTGGATCAACAATCTCGTCAACTGCGCCAAGTTCAATGCACTTAGGTAATCCACCAGCAGTGATCTTGTGCTCTTCGGCCAATTCAGCTTCAACAGCATCCTTTTGCTCAGGTGGAACTTCAGCTAACCGCCTGCGGTGCAAAATACGAATCGCAGCTAGCGGTCCCATAACAGCAACTTCTGCGCCTTCCCAAGCCATGACGCGGGTAGCGCCAAGTGCCTTGGAGTTCATTGCGATGTATGCGCCGCCGTATGACTTGCGAGTTACGCAGGTAATTCGAGGCACAACACATTCCGCGAAGGCATGAAGTAGTTTTGCGCCGCGGCGAACTACGCCGTCCCATTCCTGACCAACACCTGGCAAGTAACCAGGCACGTCAACCATGACGATCATTGGAATCCCAAGCGCATCACACATCCGAACGAAGCGGGCGCTCTTCTCAGCCGAGGTTGCATCCAGGCAGCCACCAAGTCGAAGTGGGTTGTTAGCCACTATGCCTACTGTGCGACCACCGAAACGACCAAGTGTTGTAATGATATTTGGTGCCCAACGCGGATGAAGCTCAACACCAGTTCCGGCATCAATTACCGAATCAACAATTGGGTGAGCGTCGTAGGCGCGGTTGTTTTGCTCCGGCAAAAGTGCGCCCATGTCTACGTCAGTGATCTTTGAAGTATCAAGTAATCCTTGATTACCTAGTAAGTCAGTGATGTTTCGAGTATCTGCAATTGCGCGCTCTTCGGTATCACTAACTACGTGAACCACACCACTGCGACGACCATGCGGTTCTGGGCCACCCAAGCGCAACATGTCTACGTCTTCACCAGTTACCGAGCGAACCACATCAGGACCGGTAACGAAGATGCGGCCTTCTGGACCAAGGATCACGATGTCAGTAAGTGCGGGGCCGTAAGCGCCACCACCAGCAGCTGGGCCAAGCACCACAGAAACCTGGGGGATCTTGCCGGAAGCGTGAGTCATTACTCGGAAGATGTCACCGAATGGTTTTAGTGCACCAATACCTTCTTGCAAACGAGCGCCACCGGAATGCCAGATGCCAACGATCGGGCACAGTTCTTTCATAGCAATTGCGTAAGCGTCAACAATTACTGCGCCTTCAGCAGCGCCAAGTGCGCCACCTTGGAATGACGGGTCGTTTGCAAAGGCAACAACAGTTCGGCCATTGATTTTGCCAGTCGCAGATACTGCGCCGATGCCATCAACCTGGCTTGCTACGTACTTAAGTGTGCCTTCATCGAACAAAGCAGTTAGGCGAGCATTCGCCATTAACTTCTTGTCTACGACAGCGGTCATGAGTGGTTCCGGAAAGCCAGAACAATGTCATGTCCACCAAAACCAAATGAATTACTTAAGGCAGCGATGTCACCACTTGGAAGTTCGCGTGGCTTGCTCATTACAACGTCAACGTCAACACCATCGGCCAAGTTAACAAGGTTGCCAACTGGGGGAACGATGCGATTCTTGATTGCCAAGATGGAGGCAAGCGCGGCAAGTGAACCTGCGCCACCAAGTAAGTGACCAGCCACACCCTTAACGGCAGTTACTGGAGCATGATCGGTATCTGAACCCAGAACCTTGCGGATCGCTTTCGCTTCGGCAACGTCACCGGCTGGAGTGCTGGTTGCGTGGGCATTCACATGGAAGATGTCCTTAGTTGAAAGATCTGCATCGGCAAGCGCGCGATTCATGGCAAGAATTACGCCACGACCTTCAGGTTCTGGCTGAGCAATGTGATGCGCATCAGCTGCGATACCTTGACCACCGTAAGTTGCGTAAATCTTTGCGCCACGAGCTTTTGCAAACTCTTCAGATTCCAAAACAATGATTGCTGCGCCTTCAGCCATTACGAAACCATCGCGATCGCGATCGAATGGACGGGAAGCACCAGCAGCATTTTCATGCAAAGTAGATAGCGCGCGCATTGCCGCAAACGCAGCAATAGTCAGCGGGTGAATACAGCCTTCAGTTCCACCACAGATAACTACGTCAGCACGACCGGTGCGAATCATCTCGGCGCCGTAGCCGATTGCTTCCGCGCCTGAGGCACATGCGGAAACTGGAGTGTGAACGCCAGCCATAGCTCCTAATTCAAGACCGATCACAGCTGCTGGGCCATTAGGCATCAACATTGGAACTGTCATAGGAGACACCCGGGAAGCACCACGATCGCGCAAAACGTCGTACTGCTCCATAAGTGAAATTGCGCCACCAACACCAGAGCCGACAGCAACGCCTAAGCGAGCTTGCTCGACTTCAGGTGCACCAGCATCAGCCCAAGCTTCACGCGCTGCGATGAGTGCGAGTTGCTGGGAGCGATCCATGCGACGAACTTCGTGTGGCTCCAGAATGCTTTCTGGATCAACTTTTGCAGTTGCTGCAATACGAACTGGAAGTTCTGCAAAGCGAGGATCTTCAAGTAGGTGAATTCCTGAACGTGCAGCTAATAATGAATCCCAAGTTGAAGCAACATCTCCACCAAGTGGGGTAGTAGCTCCAAGCCCTGTAACGACAACCGTACGGCTCATTGTTGTCGACCTTTCAATTTGAATTAGTACTTACGGATATTTCTCTTAATTAATTAGAACTAGTTTTTATGTGGCGGGCAACACTTAAGCCGCCCGCCAACATCAAAACTATTTATGCCTTGTTAGCAGCGATGTAGTTCACTGCATCAGCAACGGTATTTAGGTTCTTAACTTCGGTGTCTGGGATTGTTACGCCAAACTTGTCTTCGCAAGCCATTACAACTTCAACCATTGACAATGAGTCAACGTCTAGGTCATCAACAAATGACTTTTCCATCTGGACTGATTCAGCTGGGATTCCTGCTACTTCATTTACGATTTCAGCTAGGCCAGCGAGGATGTCCTGGGACATAGTTATCTCCTTTAGTAATTACTTACCGCGTTGTGCGGGTCTTACTTCGAAAATCTTTCGACTTTCGAAACTTATGGGACAAGTGCTACTTGCGCAGCATGGACAAGGCCAGCACCGAAGCCAACCATCAAAACTAAGTCGCCACTCTTTACTTCGCCATTTTCGCGAAGGCGATCAAGCGCCAATGGCACCGAAGCAGCCGAAGTGTTTCCGGAGTACCGAATGTCATCGGCTACTACTACGTGGTTTGGTAGATCGAGTTGCTTAACTAAAGCTTCGGTAATTCGATTGTTAGCTTGATGTGGCACAAAGGCGGCCAAGTCATTTACGGTAACGCCAGCAGCAGCCATGGCTTGGGCACAAACATCACCCATTTGACCAACAGCCCAGCGGAAAACTTGCTGACCTTGCATGGTTAACACCGAAGGAGTGCCGGCCTTTTCAGCAGTGAAAATATCTGGATCCATGATGATGGCATCGCGCTGCGTGCCATCGGCTCCCCAAATTGTTGGGCCAATACCTTGAGCAGCTGTTGGACCAACCACAACAGCGCCCGCGCCATCAGCAAATAGGAACGCGGTGCCGCGATCTTCAAAGTTGACGATCTCAGAAAGCTTTTCAGCGCCGATCAACAGAATGTATTTTGCTGAGCCAGAACGAATCATTCCGTCTGCAATACCCAGGCCATAACAAAAGCCAGCGCACGCTGCTGAAGTATCTGTAGCAGCTGCATTAACAGCGCCAATCGCGGCTGCAACTTCAACTGCAGCTGAAGGAGTTTGGTAACGATGCGTAACAGTTGCCACCATTACAAGATCAAGTTGTTCGGCAGTGATTCCGGCATCAGCAATTGCTTTGCGGGCAGCAGCAGTTGCCATTGTCACTACCGTTTCATCAGGTCCACCATGGCGACGTTCGATGATTCCGGAACGTTCCCGAATCCATTCGTCATTTGAATCGATACGTAAGCAGATCTCATCATTAGTAACAACACGCTCAGGTCGAAACGTGCCAAGACCAAGGATTCCAGCGTGCGCAGTTGGGGCTGGAGTATTTAACGTGATCATGAACCAGCCTTTGGATGCAAACGAAGCAGCGGCTGACCAGGATTTACTGGATCACCATCAGTGACTAACCATTCAACGATGGTTCCGCCATGTGGAGCTTCAACTTCATATTCATCGCGAAGCGTGCGAATAGTTGCAACTTTAGTTTTGCCATCAAGCACAGTGCCTGGTTCTTCGCTGACGTTGAATTCAATGATGCCCTTGAACGGTGCAACAACTAAGCGCCAAGTGGGAGAGTCAGTGACTGCAGTTTCAGTTCCGTGACGAGCAATTAGATCTAGTGCTGCTGGCATGTCCTCTGGCGTCTTAAGCGAAACACATTCAACACCTGGCATTGCGCGTTTAGCCAGACCAACAAGAGTTCCAGCAGGTGGAAGTTCAATTAAGCCAGTGATACCTAGATCAAGCATGGTTTGCATGCAAAGATCCCAGCGAACTGGATTACTAACTTGAGTTACTAAACGCTTTAGAACTTCGCGGCCGTCTTGCACAACAGTGCCATCAGCGTTTGAAAGCAGGCGACTGCGCGCATCGTGAGTTGAAATAGCTTTTGCATGTTGCGCAAGTACGCCAACAGCTGGAGCCATGTGCTTGGTATGGAATGCGCCAGCAACCGAAAGCGGACGAACTCGCGCGCCAGCTGGAGGATCAGTTTCCAGAGCTGCAAGTTGTTCCAATGTGCCAGCTGCAACAATTTGTCCCGCGCCATTTTCATTTGCGGCAGTTAGACCATGCTGAGCAAGCTTTGCAATCACTTCGTCGCGATCGCCACCAAGTACTGCCGACATTCCGGTTGGGGTAACCGCGGAAGCAGCAGCCATTGCATTGCCACGCTCGCGAACCAACACCATGGCTTGTTCGGCAGAGATTACGTTTGCTGCGGCAGCTGCAGTGATTTCGCCAACGCTATGTCCGGCGCCGACAGCGACCTTTGCATAAGCCTCACCAGGATGTGGAAACAGGCTAAGCAAGGAAACCATGCCAGCACTAACAATTAGGGGTTGAGCTACAGCAGTATCGCGAATGGTGTCTTCATCACTTGTGGTGCCATGGGCAATTAGATCGATGCCAGCAACTGTTCCCAGCCACTTCATGCGATCTTCGAAATTAGGGAGTTCTAACCACGGGGTTAAAAAGCCGGGGACCTGGGAACCTTGACCTGGGGCAACTACTGCAAGCACTCGTATAGTCTCTCGTATAGGCAACCGCTAAATCTGATGACGATCCACTAAATTCTAGGGCTATTTTTTGTAGGTAACCTACAATTCAGGGCTATTTCGCTCAATCATGAGGGCAATTCGCAGGGTTAAGGCATCAGTTGGCTCAAATGGGTCTAAACCAGTGGCTTCCAGAACTCGGCGCAAGCGATACCGGACCGTGTTTACGTGGACAAAAAGGGCTCTAGCGCAGCCCTCAATCGTCGGGGCTACCTCTAGGTAGCAGGCCAGAGTTTGGCGCACATCGCCGCTGAGATCTTGTCGTAATTTAGCAACGACTGGGTCAATTGCTGCCGCGTCGCCTGCAATTACTCGCGCCGAGATCATGTCATCGGAGGCAACTAGTCGTGGGCTTGTGGAAACAAAACCTAAGGCTCGAAACCCTGACAAGGCATCAAGAGCTGAACTGTGAGCCTCTTGCAAAGTTGAAACAATCGGTCCCGTTACAACTGTGCCAGCACCGAAGTGGCCAACAAATGGTTTTGCAATGATTTCTGGATTATCAGATTCAGAGACACCACCGATGATTGTGATCATTCGATCGTTATGCACGCCAACCATCACATCTAATTTTGCAGATTTTGCAGTCCGGCGGATTTGTTCCATGTGAACTTCGATTGCAATTTGATTTGACGGAACTGGACCCACGATGGCCAGCACATGTTTGTTTACGTCCCACCCGGCAGCAGCAGCTCTGGCTAGTAACGCATCATCAGAACTTCCAGCCAAGATTGCATCAAGTACTAAATCTTGAAGTCTGGCATCCCAAGCACCGCGGTTCTCGGCTGCGCGGGCATAAAACTCTGCAGCAGCAAATGCAATTTCGCTGGAATAGCGAAGCAATGATTCGCGCAAGTATGACTGGCGGTACTCATTCGTGCCAGCAATCTGTTCAACCATCTCTTCAACAACTGCCATTGAAGTTCTAACCAGCTCAACGGTTTGTTGCAGTGTGAGCGCGCGAGCAAGTTCACGGGGAGCGCTGGAGAAAATGTCGCCAACATGATCTTTTGATTCAAGCCCAGCGGAAAACCATTCGACAAAGTTTGTAATACCGCTTTGCGCCACCAGGCTTACTGATGCTCGTTCATTCGCCGGCAACGCCACGAACCAAGGCAGTGTGTCTTCCATGCGAGTAGTTGCAGCAGTGGTTAGTTCACCAGTCATGCGCTGAACTCGCCGAGCCAAAACCGCATGCTCAGCAGCGATCCGTTCAGGCGTGGATTCCGTTGAGCGGATTGAACGTGGCATAGGTCTAAGTGTGCCAGTAGTGCTGGAAAGGGTGAATCTGTGGTGGAAAGTTACAGAGCGTTGACTTGCGCGACTTGCTCGGCAGAGAGTTCGACGACCGGAAGAATCTCAGCAAGCTGTTCAATTGTGCGGGCACTGGCAATTGGCGTAACCACACCAGGCTGAGCCCGTAACCAACCTAAGGCAACGGCAGCAATTGAAGTGTTCTCCTGTTTTGCAACGTCAGTAATCGCATTAAGGATTGCCCAACCACGATCGTTTTTGTAGTCCGGCATATCTCCAGCTCGAACGCTATCGACCTCAACGCCTGGCTGGTACTTGCCAGTTAAGAATCCAGCAGCTAGCGAGAAGTAGGGAAGTACTGGGATGTCTTCCTTAACGGCAACTGCCATCAAGTCACCTTCGTACTCATTGCGAACAATGGCGTTGTAGTTGGGCTGAAGCAAAAGGTATTCGCTCATTCCCAGTTCACGAGAAATCTTTAGTGCTTCTTCCAGTCTTGCGGCTGAATAATTCGAAGCTGCTAAGTAGCGAACTTTTCCAGCAGTTACAAGTTCATTGAAAGCAGTTAAGGATTCTTCAAGTGGAATTTCTTCGTCGTCATGATGTGCGTAGTAAATGTCGATGTAATCGGTACCAAGGCGCCGAAGTGAATCTTCCGCCGCAGCAGCAATGTTTGCGGCGCTTAAGCCAGGACGGGTAGCAAGCTTGGCAACTTTAGTTGCAATCACCATCTCGTTACGATTTCCGCGAGCCTTCATCCAATCGCCGATGATGGTTTCGCTTTCGCCACCTACGTTTCCGGTGTGCCAACGGGAATACATGTCAGCGGTGTCAATGAAGTTTCCGCCTGCAGATTCATAAGCAGATAGAACTTCTTGAGATTGCGCTGCGTTCGCGCTCCAACCAAATACGTTTCCGCCTAAGCAGAGGGGGTGAACTTGCAGTTCAGTTCTGCCAAGTGCAACGCGCATCAGCCGCCACCTTCAGTGTTGCCAGCCGAAGCAGCTTTTGGATTAGTTAGGTCGTAGCGATCGATTGCTTCTTGCACGCGCTCGGCAGGAATTTCGCCACGCTTAGCCAACATTGCTAAAGCTTGAACTGTGATGCTTTGGGCATCAACTAAGAAGTGACGACGAAGTGCGCCGCGCGTATCTGACATACCCCAGCCATCAGTTCCAAGTGAAACGAAATCATTAGGAACCCAGTCGCGGATCTGATCTTGAACTGCGCGCATGAAATCAGAAACTGCGATAACTGGACCCTGTGTTCCAGCTAACTTCTCAGTCACCCAACTTGTTTGTGCTGGAGCAGAAGGATTCAGGAAGTTGTGACGATCGGTTGCAAGGCCATCACGGCGCAATTCATTCCAAGAAGTAACCGACCAAACATCAGCGCTAACGCCCCAGTCTTCTCGAAGTAATTTCTGAGCTTCAAGTGCCCAAGGAACTGAAACACCGGATGCAAGTAGCTGGGTGCGAGGACCCTTTGCGTCAGCATCAGGGGCAAGTAAGTACATACCGCGCACAATGCCTTCAGTGTCTACGCCAACTGGTTCAGCTGGCTGTACATATGGCTCGTTGTAAACCGTTAAGTAGTAGTAAATGTCTTCAGGATTTTCGCCATACATACGACGTAGGCCATCACGAACGATGTGCCCAATCTCGAATGCATAAGCAGGGTCATAGCTAACTACTGCAGGGTTCGTTGCAGCAAGCAAATGTGAATGACCATCTTCGTGCTGCAGACCTTCGCCATTAAGAGTTGTGCGACCAGCAGTTGCGCCAAGCACAAAGCCGCGAGCCATTTGATCGCCAGCTAACCAGAATGAATCGCCAGTGCGCTGGAATCCAAACATGGAATAGAAGATGTAGATCGGGATCATTGGTTCGTTGTGCGTTGCATATGAAGTTGCAACTGCTGTCCAAGACGCAACTGATCCAGCTTCGTTAATACCTTCGTGCAGAATCTGACCGATTTCGGATTCTTTGTAAGAAAGCATCAGCTCGCGGTCTACTGACATGTATTGCTGACCATGTGGCGAATAGATCTTCAAAGTAGGGAAGAAGCTGTCCATTCCGAAAGTACGTGCTTCATCCGGAATGATCGGAACAATTCGGTTACCAATCTGTTCGTCACGAACTAGATCGCGCAGCAAGCGAACAAATGCCATGGTGGTTGCAACTGGCTGATTGCCAGAGCCCGCGCTCATGTCTTTGTAAGTTTCAATTCCTGGAAGTGTCAATACCTTTGCTTCGGTACGACGCGATGGAACGTAACCACCTAGTGCGCGACGACGTTCATGCAAGTATTCAATGTGTTCGTGATTATCACCTGGGTGGTAATACGGCGGAAGCTTGTCGTCGAGTTGCTCATCGGTGAATGGAATCTGCAACCGATCGCGGAATTCTTTTAGATCATCATGAGTCAGTTTCTTCATCTGATGAGTAGCGTTACGGCCTTCAAAGTGTGAACCTAGCGTCCAGCCCTTAATGGTCTTAGCCAGAATTACCGTCGGTTGACCGGTGTGTGCTTCCGCAGCTGCGTAAGCGGCGTACATCTTCTTGTAATCATGGCCACCACGCTTTAGGTTCCAGACCTGTTCATCTGACCAGCCTTCGACCATGGCCTTGGTACGTGGATCGCGGCCAAAGAAGTTATCGCGAACGAAGCCACCGTTTTCAGTCTTGTAAGTCTGGAAGTCACCGTCTGGTGTGCGGTTCATTAAGTTAACGAGCGCACCTTCGTTGTCGATGGCGAGCAATTCATCCCACTCGCGACCCCAAACAACCTTGATTACATTCCAGCCAGCGCCACGGAAGTGTGATTCAAGTTCTTGAATGATTTTTCCGTTACCGCGAACAGGTCCGTCAAGGCGCTGCAAGTTGCAGTTGATTACAAAAGTTAAGTTGTCGAGCTCTTCGCGAGCTGCGATACCGATAGCGCCCAATGATTCTGGCTCATCCATTTCGCCATCACCTAGGTATGCCCAAACGCGTTGCTGGGAAGTGTCCTTGATTCCGCGATGATGCAGATATCGATTAAAGCGAGCTTGGTAAATCGCATTCATCGGACCAAGACCCATGGACACCGTTGGGAACTGCCAAAAATCTGGCATCAAACGTGGATGCGGGTAACTTGGCAAACCATTTGGAGCTGCTGATAGTTCCTGACGGAAACCATCAAGACGATCAGGGCTTAAGCGACCTTCAAGAAATGCGCGCGCATACATTCCAGGAGAGGCGTGACCTTGGAAGAAAACTTGATCGCCGCCGCCTTCATGTTCTGGGCCGCGGAAGAAGTGGTTGAAGCCAACTTCATAAAGTGAAGCACTTGATGCGTAAGTTGAAATGTGTCCACCGACACCGATACCTGGACGTTGCGCGCGATGCACAAGCATTGCTGCGTTCCATCGAATGTATGCACGGATGCGGCGCTCAATTGTTTCGTCACCAGGAAAATCAGGTTCGCGGTCAGGGGAGATGGTGTTGATGTAGTCAGTGCTACGAAGACTTGGGACGCCCACATTCTTTTCAGACGAGTGGCGAAGCAGTGACAGCATGATGTGACGGGCACGCTGTTCACCATGTGTTGCGATTAAGGCATCCAGTGACTCGATCCATTCCCGAGTTTCTTCAGGATTTACATCTACGTACTGGGTAGGTAGACCGCCAGCAATCAGCGAATCCCGATCTGGTGTGGTGGTCACGGTTTGTTACCTGCCTTGTGGTGGATCGGCTATTTCACCTCCTATTGTGTCTGATGTCCAAGCCTTCGCCTAAGTCGAGTCCTATTTGGCAGGAAATCAATATCGGGCAATTTGGGGTTTGCAGTTGCCTTTTGGCCATTACTCAGGTGGACTAAGACTGTGAGTTCACAAGAAGGCACCCTCGCGGGGTTGGCTGGCAAGTTTGGGTTAGGCGAAGGACTCGTAGTCCAAGAGCTCGGATTCGATGTTGATTGCGATCAATCAGTTTCCGATGCAATCGCATCTGTCTCTGAATTGGTTGATGAAACCTACGATGACGTTGTTGATGCGGTACTTCTATGGTGGCGCGATGAGGACGGCGATCTCGTAGATGCGCTGGTAGATGCCTTGGGTCCACTGGCAGATAACGGCGTTATTTGGTTAATGACACCAAAGCCAGGTCGAGATGGTCACGTTGAACCTGAAGATATTGCAGATGCAGCTCCTACATCTGGCTTGCAAGCAACGAGCAACATAAATGCAGCACCGGACTGGCAGGGCACTCGGTTAGTTGCACCAAAATCCCGTCGCTAAACACTTCGATTTAAAACAAAATCCAAAAAAAGAAATGAGTAAAACATGTCGTTAGAAGTTGGCCAAGAAGCCCCAGATTTCACCCTTCAGAATCAATTCGGTGAAGATGTGAAGCTTTCGGATTTCCGTGGCAAGAAGAATGTCGTTCTAGTTTTCTACCCAATGGCATTCACTGGAATTTGCACTGGCGAGCTTTGTGAAATTCGCGATCAGAGTCCAGCCTTTGTCAGTGATGATGTTCAGGTCCTTGGAATCTCATGCGATACCTCTGCATCGCTAAAGGTTTTCGCAGAGCAAGAAAACTTTGACTACCCATTGCTGTCTGACTTCTGGCCACACGGCGAAGTTTCAAAGGCTTACGGTTCATTCTTTGAGCCAAGAGGTTTTTCAATGCGCGGAACCTTCGTTATCGACAAGGCAGGAATCCTGCGCTGGTCAGTAGTTAATGGTCCAGGCGATGCCCGCAATACCGACGAATACAAGCAGGCGCTAGCAGCCCTTTAAATTCGGTCAGTTCGCTAAAAGATGCGGACTTGCCGAAGTCAGTGTGGAATTGAGATGCCACGGCCGGTGTAGACCCGAGACTCACCGGCTGTGGCACCTTTGCGTTATCGGGTCATTGCAAACCCCCACATTCGATTTCTAACTTTTCCAAACCTTAGATAAGGTAGGGAAGCACGTAGGGCGCTTAGCTCAGTTGGCTAGAGCATCTCGTTTACACCGAGAGGGTCAGGGGGTCA
>WLGZ01000070.1 GCA_009702945.1 Actinomycetota bacterium
ATCTAATCCCGATGCTTGGCTTCTTTGGACCATCGAGATTTACCGCTATTGCCACCGGCATTGTGTATTCGATTCCAATTGTGGTGAAAATCGTGGGTCAGGGCATTCGAGAAGTGCCAGTAAACATGGTCGAAGCAGCTACATCCACAGGTTCCACCAAGTGGCAACTTATAACGAAAGTACAACTTCCAGCCGCAAAGAAGTCCCTGCTGCTGGCAACTAATCAAGGATTGATATTTGTACTAGCGGTTGTGGTTATCGGTGGCTTTGTAGGCGGCGGTGGCCTCGGCTACTTGGTGCTACTCGGAGCCTCAAAGCCCGAACTTCAAGGAAAAGGCCTGGTCGCAGGCTTCTGTATCTTGTTGCTCGGCGTGATGATTGACCGAATCGCACAGTACATGGTGGCCCGAAATTCGGCCCCAAAGCACTAGATTTCAAACTAACAAACGTTGGTTTGAGGGACTGTCGCAAGATGGTTCATTTCCTAGCGAGGAGATAGGAATGGTTCGGAGCAAAAGAGTTGGTGCAAAAGCCTCTGTGCTTGCCGCAGCAGCTGCATTGTTGCTAACTGCATGTGGTGGCGCAGGCGTTGATGCAGAAGCATCAGCAGCCCCATCAGGGGATGCAGCACTAGCAGAGTGTGGTTCATACGCAATCGCAATGCACGCTTGGGTTGGTTACACAGCTTCAGCACAGGTCATAACCGAAGTTGCCAAGGCAAACGGTTGCGACATTTCGCAGGTCACACTTGCTGAAGCAGGCGTAACTTACGATGCAATGGAAAGTGGATCAGTTGACCTAGTCGTAGAAGACTGGGGCGGCGGCCGCTGGCAAGAATGGGCAGATCGTGGCGCACTTGTTGAAGTTGGCGACAACGGAAACGTAGGCATCATCGGTATGTACATTCCACAGTGGATGGCTGATGAATACCCAGACATTACTGATTCAGCAAACCTAAACAAGTACGCAGACCTTTTCGTCACTGACGAATCAAAGGGCAAGGGTGCTTGGTATGAAGGTCCTCCGGGATACACAACAATCGGTGAAAAGATGGTTTCGGCTAACGAACTAAACTTCACTGTTCTCCCACAAGGATCAGAAGCAGCTCTAATTGATGTGTTCACAAAGGCATCAGAGAACAAGACTGCTGCAATCGGTTATTGGTGGACGCCACAGAACTTCCTAGCGAAGGTTCCTATGGCTCGCGTCAATTTCCCAGCTAATGACTGGACAGATCCTGCAGAAGCTTCAGGTCTAACTGACTACCCAGAGTTGCCTCTGATTAAGTTAGCAACACCTAAGGCTATGGACGCTAACGATGCATTCACGAAGATCGTTAAGAACTTCAAATGGACAAATGATGACCAGAATGCAGTAGCAGCTGACATCGAATCCGGAACTGATCCTGCAGTAGCAGCTCAGAAGTGGATCGATGCCAACAAGGCAACAGTGGATGGCTGGCTGAAGTAAGCCTGGCTATTAAGTCACTAAAACTGGTGGGTCCAAGCAATTGGGCCCACCAGTTTTTTAATTCCACTTGACCTTAGGTGCCTTCAAGAGGACGATTATCTTGTTGCGCACAACGCACTCTGTTGCATAGTTCGCAACAGTAGATTTCAAGCGAATGAGGGTTACTCGTGAAAAAAATCGTAATCATTGGTGGCGGAATCGTTGGCAGTTCACTTGCTGACGAGTTAACTGAACGCGGTTGGACTGATGTAACCGTTCTTGAGCAAGGTCCAATGCCCGCACCAGGTGGATCTACTTCACATGCACCTGGCTTAGTACAAAAAGTAACTGGCAACAAGACTCTTGCTGCGATGGCTGACCAAACAATTAACAAACTTTTGACGATTGAACACGAAGAAGGACCAGGCTTCTACCAAGTTGGCTCCCTTGAAGTTGCAACTACCCCAGAGCGCCTTAAAGAATTACACCGACGCACAGCTTGGCTGCATGCTTACGGTTACGAAGCTGAAGTAATCTCACCAGAACGAGCCGGTGAACTTCATCCAGTGCTCGATCCAAAATCAATTCTTGGTGCGATCTACTGCCCTACTGACGGCATCGCTAAGGCAGTTCGTTCAGTTCAAGCGTTACAGCGTCTTGCTGAATCTCGTGGTGCAGTTTTCAAAGATCGCACCGAAGTTATTTCGATTGAGCAAGAAGCTGGTCAAGTAACTGGCGTAATGACAGATCAAGGATTCTTCCCGGCTGAGATCGTTATTTCTTGCGCTGGAATTTGGGGTCCAAAAGTTGGCCGCATGTTTGGCATGGCAAAAGCTTTCCAGCCACTTGCCCATCAACTTGCTTGGACTGAAGACATCCCTTCCCTTGCAGATCAAACTGAAGAAATCACAATTCCAATCATGCGTCACCAAGGCGAGGATCTTTACTTCCGCCAACGTTTCAATGGCATGGGAATTGGTTCGTACTTACATCGCCCACTTCCAGTTGAGTCTGAGGAAATCCTGCCATTCGACAAAGCCGAAATCATGCCAAGCCAGATGCCGTTCACTGCTCCGGAGTGGGAACCAGTGCAAGGAATTGCAGGTCAAGTACTTCCTGAACTAAAAGACGCCAAGATTATCGATGGCATGAATGGAATGTTTTCATTCACCGTTGACACTTTCCCACTTATGGGTGAATGGAACGGTCTAAAGGGATTCTGGGTTGCCGAGGCTGTTTGGGTTACGCAGGCTGTTGGAGTTGCTCGGGCTACTGCTGAATGGATCATTGATGGTCATCCAAAACTTGCAGTTCACGAATGCGATGTAAATCGCTTTGAACCACATCAACTTGGGCCAAACCACATTTCAATGCGTGGTGCTCAGAACTACATTGAGGTTTACGACATCATTCATCCATTGCAGCCAATGGAAAAGCCTCGGCCACTACGCACCACAGGTTTCTATCATCGCCAGCAGGAACTTGGTGGATACTTCCTCGAAGCTTCCGGCTTTGAACGTCCACAGTGGTACGAAGCCAACAAGGATCTTGTTACTAAGTATCCAACACCAGCCCGTGATGAATGGTCGGCTCGCTATTGGTCACCAATCATTGGCGCCGAAGCGCAATACGTTCGCGAAAATGTTGGTTTGTTCGACATCACTGCACTTAAGCGAATTGAAGTTACCGGCAAGGGCGCCATGGAGTTCTTGATGGAACAGACCACAGGAAAGCTTGATAAAGCTCCAGGCTCAGTTACCTACTGCTTGATGCTTACTAAGGACGCTGGAATTCTTTCTGACGTAACCGTTACTCGCTTAGCCGAAAATCACTTCATGATTGGTGCAAATAGTGCAATCGATGTGGCTCGCTTAAAGTCTGCAGCGCCAGACACAGTTCACATCAAGGATGTAACTTCTGGCACGGTTGGACTTGGTTTATTTGGACCACATGCTCGCAAGGTTGTTGAGAAGTTAACAAACGTTGATGTATCAAATGAAGCCTTCGGTTACTTCAAGGCAAAGTCTCTTTACCTAGATCAAGTCCCAGCGACACTTTGGCGCTTGTCCTACGTTGGCGAACTTGGTTACGAGATTTATACCGATGCTGACATGGCTCTAAAGCTTTGGGACACCTTGATGGAAGCCGGCAAAGAATTCGGAATCATTCCTGCAGGTCGTGGCGCGTTTAACTCAATGCGCCTAGAAAAGGGTTACCGGTCTTACGGAACTGACATGACTAGCGAGCACAATCCACATGAAGCTGGTTTGGCATTCTCAGTTCGCAAGGGTGGTGGATACATCGGAGCTGAAGCGTTCGAAGCCCTTGACCCGGCAGCAATCACTCGAAAATTGGTTTGTCTAGTCTTTGATAACCCAGAGCATGTTTTGATGGGTAAAGAGCCAGTCTTTGTCAACGGTGTGCCAAGTGGTTACACAACTAGTTCCTACTTCGGACATTCAATTGGCAAACAAATTGCTTACGCGTGGTTGCCAATTGGCCACACCACTCTTGGTACCCAAGTAACCGTTAAGTACTTCGACTTGATGTATCCAGCTGTAGTCAGCGATGACCCACAGTTCGATCCATCAATGTCCAGACTGCGCTCTTAATCCAGCAAAGATAGGGTTTCTCTTATGGCGAATATGACTCGTAGACGTACCGTAGAACTTCCAGACCACCCTGATTTTCTGTGGGTTGCTGACCAAAAACCTAAGAAGTCCTACGACGTAATCATCATTGGCGCTGGCGGTCATGGCCTTGCTACTGCTTACTACCTAGCGAAGAACCACGGCATTACCAATGTGGCTGTCATTGAAAAAGGTTGGTTAGCCGGCGGAAACATGGGTCGCAATACGACCATCATTCGCTCCAATTACCTTTGGGATGAATCTGCTGGCATTTACGATCACTCACTAAAGCTTTGGGAAAACCTTGAAGAAGAAGTTGGCTACGAAATGTTCTTTAGCCAGCGTGGAGTTATGACACTTGCGCACAGCGTGAGTGATGTTCGTTCCAAGCAGCGCAACTTCTACGCTAACCATGTAAACGCAGTTGACAGTGTTTGGTTAACTCCGGAAGAAGTTAAAGAAATTGCTCCGATCGTAAACATCAGTGAAGACATTCGTTATCCAGTTATGGGTGCTACTTTCCAACCTCGCGGTGGCATTGCAAAGCATGACTGGGTTGCCTGGGGTTATGCCAAAGCTGCTGCTGACATGGGTGTTGACATCATTCAAAACTGTGAAGTTACTGGCTTCAAGATTGTCGATGGCAAAGTCCAAGGCATCAAAACAACGCAAGGTGACATCGCTGCGAACAAAGTGGGAATGGTTGCTGCTGGCCATACTTCAGTTCTGGCAAACATGGCTGGCTTTGATGTTCCGCTACAGAGTCGTCCATTGCAAGCACTTGTTTCACCATTACTTGAGCAAGTTCTAGACACTGTTGTCATGTCAGGCGCAGTTCACGTTTACGTCAGTCAGGCGCACAAGGGTGAACTTGTTATGGGTGCAGGTACAGACTCATACAACTCATACGCACAGCGTGGTGGTTTCCATGTGATTGAACATCAGCTTGCTGCTGCATGTGAGCTATTTCCAATCTTTGAGCGCGCTCACCTACTTCGCACCTGGGGCGGCATTGTGGACATTGCTCCTGATGCATCCCCAATCATCGGACTAACTCCAGTTGAAAACCTATTCATTAACTCAGGTTGGGGTACTGGCGGATTCAAAGCCACACCAGGATCTGGCTGGGTAATGGCCGCCACAATTGCAAGTGGCGAACCTGATGCATTAGCAAAACCATATGCCCTCGATCGTTTTA
>WLGZ01000071.1 GCA_009702945.1 Actinomycetota bacterium
CATACCGCCCGAAAGCTGTTCTGGATATGCGTAGGCAAAACCTTGAAGTCCTACAAGTTCAATAACTTCGTTCGCACGAGCATGACGCTTGTCTTTGCTGACACCATTAACTTCAAGTGCAAAGGCAATGTTGTCTATTACTTTGCGATGTGGCAATAAGCCAAAGTTTTGAAACACCATAGAAAACTTTGTGCGGCGCAATTCTCGAAGCCTTGCATCATTTGCTTTCATGATGTCTTCGCCGTCTAGTACGACGCTTCCCGAAGTTGGTTCAATAAGTCGGGTTAAACAGCGAACCAGTGTTGATTTACCAGATCCCGAAAGACCCATGACAACGAAGACTTCACCTGGAGCTACGTCAAATGAAACGTCGCGAACAGCGGCAGTATTGCCGGTCTTTTCGCGCAGTTCGGCACGCGGCAAGGCGGCATCTGGACTGTCAACAATCTTTTCCGGGTTGGGACCGAAGACCTGCCACAGATTATTAACTGAGATCGCACTCGAGTTGTTAGACATTTACTTGCCCTTTCGCTGGTGTGAACCACTCCGATGGTGCTGGAGCTAGATTTTGCCAAATGTGCTTGTGCTCTAGATATTCTGCAAGCCCTGCTTCGCCAAGTTCGCGACCATTACCTGATTGCTTGAAGCCACCCCATTCTGCTTGCGCAACATAAGGATGATAATCGTTGATCCAAATTGTTCCATGACGAAGGCGCCGTGCCATACGTTGCGCCTTTTCCGAATCAGTTGTCCATACGGCTCCGGCTAGTCCAAAGATGGTGTCATTGCCAAGTTTGATGGCTTCATCTTCAGTTTCGAATGTTTCTACGGTCAGGATCGGCCCGAAGGATTCATCTTGAACGCAGGACATCTCAGTAGTGCAGTTGTCCAATACGGTTGGCCGATAGAAGAAACCGTTTGCAAACTGCGATCCTTCAGGTCGCTTTCCTCCGGCACGTAATACTGCGCCTTCGGCAAGGGCATCAGCCACATAACGTTCTACTTTGTCGCGATGAGCTGAGCTGATTAATGCGCCAGTTTCAGCATCTTCATCGTGAGCGCCACCAAGGCGGATTAGCTCAGCTCTCCGTGCAATTTCATCAACGACTTGGTCATGAACTTTCTTTTCAACCAATAGTCGCGCGCCTGCTGAACAGACTTGACCTGAGTGCAGGAAGACAGCAGTTAGTGCGTTATCGATTGCAGCGTCCAAATCTGCATCAGCAAAAATAATGTTTGGATTCTTGCCACCGAGTTCAAGTGCGACTCGTTTGATTGTCTCGGCAGAATTTATCATTAACCGCTTGCCAGTTGCCAAACTTCCGGTGAATGAAACCATGTCCACTCCAGGGTGAGTACTTAGTGGACCACCAGCAACAGCTCCTGCGCCAAGAACTAAGTTTGCAACACCGGCTGGAAGTCCGGCTTCAGTAAACACATCCATCATCATTGATGTTGTTGTTGGCGTAAGTTCACTTGGCTTAATAACGAATGTGCAACCAGTTGCAATTGCTGGCGCCATCTTCCAAGAAGCCTGCAGTAGGGGATAGTTCCAAGGAGTGATCATTGCAACAACACCAATAGGTTCGGATGTCATAGTGCTTCGTACATTTTCGCGACCTGGATCAACTTCTCGATCATGCGACTTTGGTGCCAACTTGGCAAAGTATCTGAACACAGAAATAACGTCATCAATGTCGTAGCGCGCTTCAACAATTCGTTTTGCAGTGTCTTCTGATTCAGCTTGGGCGAATAATTCTTTGTCACGCTCCAGAATCTCGGCAACTTGTTCCAGAATCTTTCCACGCTGCTCACCACTAAACGATGGCCAGTGCGTGCCATCAAAAGTATTTCGAGCTGCGTCAATGGCTGAAACTGTGTCAGCTGCGCCACCTTCATGGAACGTGGCAACTAAGTGTCCATCAGCGGGATGCAAAACATTTCGGATTTCTCCTGAGGAGCTGCCTTGACGTTTTCCGTTAATAAACAGTTCAGTCACTTTTTCGTATTTCATAGGTAAAAACCTTACTCTCGCCAGAAGTTCGGATTACCCGAAAGCTTGGATGCACTTTGTTTCACAATGTGGCCTAACGACTCAAAATCCTCAGGCTTAATGCGACTGGCTGGCCCGGAAATAACTAGTGCCGCAGTTACCTCACCGTGCTCGTCTCTAATGGGCGCAGCAACAGCCATGAAGTCAGTTTCCATCTCTTGGTTTGCTGCCGCGTAACCCAACTCCCGAACTCGCTTTAACTCCTTCTCAAGAGCTTCGCCAGAGGTAATGGTGTTCTGGGCTAATTTCTTCCAAGATTCGGGTCGAGCTGCAATGCGATCAGATTCATCGAGCCATGCGGTTAACACTTTGCCGCTTGCAGTGCAATGAGTAGGAACACTTTGTCCAAGCCAACTTCGCATCGACACCATCGAGGGGCCGATGACCTGGTCAACGTACAACACTCGGTTGTTATCAAGTACTGCGATGTTTACGGTTTCGCCGACTTCAGTAGCCAAGGCCTTGGTGACAGCTCGGGATCCTGAAACTGCATCTAGTGAACTAGTAACTGAGCCGGCAAGACGAACTAAGCCAAGTCCTAATCGGTAGCGACCGCGATCGGAAACTTGATCAACCAGTCCACGATTCAATAGGGCAGACATAAGTCTGGAAGCGGTTGATTTGTGAACTCCAAGGTCGGCCGCGATTTCAGTAACACCAGATTCACCACGTTGCGCCAATATCTCAAGGATCATTAAGGCTCGATCTACAGATTGAACGGAACTACTTTCCGCCAAATTAGTGTTGCCCATGGCGCAACATTATGCGTCATGGGCAACACCTGTCTGGCGTTTTACAAACTTGTTAGAACAAACCTACAACTTCGCCATTTTCGAGTTTGATGCTATTTGCAGCCGGAACCTTAGGCAGGCCTGGCATTGTCATGATGTCTCCAGTTACAACCACGATGAACTCAGCACCCGCACTTAAGCGGATTTCCCGAATCGCAACAGTGTGGCCAGATGGTGCACCCTTCGCTGTCGCATCTGTTGAGAATGAGTACTGAGTCTTAGCCATGCAGATCGGGAAGTGACCGTAACCGGCATCTTCAAACACCTTGAACTGATCCTTAACGCTCTTGTCAGCGACTACTTCTGCTGCATCGTAGATCTCAGTTGCAATCGTAGACACCTTGTCCCAAAGTGACATGGTGTCTGGGTAGAGCGGCTTGAAAGCTGCAGTTCCACCTTCAACAATTTCAACAACCTTTTTCGCAAGTTCAGTTGTTCCCTTGCTACCTTCGGCCCAGTGAGTACAGCGAATAGCGTCAACGCCCATTTCAGCACAGTATTTTTGCACTGCAGCAAATTCAGCATCAGTATCGGTAGTGAAGTTGTTGACACCAACTACAACTGGAACGCCAAACTTTTGTACGTTGCGGATATGGCGACCAAGGTTTGCAAGCCCAGCTTCAACGGCTGCAACATTTTCTTTACCTAGATCATCCTTTGCAACGCCGCCATGCATCTTGAGCGCACGAACTGTCGCAACGATTACTGCCGCAGCTGGTTCTAGACCGGCTTTGCGACATTTAATGTCAAAGAATTTCTCAGCACCAAGGTCAGCGCCAAAGCCTGCTTCAGTAACTACATAGTCACCAAGCTTTAGTGCAGTATGTGTTGCCAGTACTGTGTTGCAACCATGAGCAATGTTTGCAAAAGGTCCACCGTGTACAAATGCCGGATTGTTCTCAAGAGTCTGAACCAAGTTAGGCATCAGGGCATCCTTAAGAAGTACGGTCATCGCACCATTTGCATTTAGCTGTGCTGCAGTAATCGCAACTTTGTCTCGGGTGTACCCAACAACAATGTTGCCAAGGCGACGTTCTAGATCTTCTAGATCCATAGCTAGACAAAGAATCGCCATAACCTCACTAGCAACCGTGATGTCAAAGCCTGCTTCACGTGGGTAACCATTTCCAGGTCCACCAAGTGCAGCGGTGATTTCGCGCAAGGCACGATCGTTCATATCGATAACACGCTTCCAAGCGATACGACGCACGTCGATGCCTAGATCATTGCCCCAGTAAATGTGGTTATCAAGCATTGCGGAAAGCAGATTGTGTGCAGCACCGATGGCATGGAAGTCGCCAGTGAAGTGAAGGTTAATGTCTTCCATTGGAACTACCTGGGCGAAACCGCCACCAGCAGCGCCACCCTTCATGCCAAAGCATGGACCAAGGGATGGTTCGCGCAAGCAAACAATTGCCTTTTTGCCAATTGCATTCAAGCCATCGCCCAAACCAACTGTTGTAGTTGTCTTTCCTTCACCCGCAGGTGTTGGGGTCATTGCGGTAACGAGAATTAGTTTGCCGTTTGGCTTTGATTTCAGCGAAGAAATGAAGTCCATATTGATCTTGGCCTTTGTTGGACCATAGTTCAGAACTGCATCTGCTGGAATACCGATTTTTGCTGCAACCGAAACAATAGGTTCAGTCGTAGCTGCCCGAGCAATATCGATATCTGATTTCATGCGAGTAACTCCTTCTTGCGCTTGTCGACCCATTCGTCAAGCTCTTCTTTGATTGCGGAATCCATTGCTGGCGGTTCGTACTCATCGATCATTTTGTGTGCCAATTCGCTTGCACGTACATCTGTTGTCTTGGATCCATTGCGTGACCAACGGTCGAAGTTATCTGCTGATGACAGGAATGGTCGGTAGAAGCAATCGCGGAATCGCTCCATAGTGTGCTGGGTTCCTAGGAAGTGACCACCATGACCAGATTCTTCGTGCGCTTCGTATGCCAAGGATGCTTCATCGATTTCAAATGGTGTGAACTCAGCCTTCATTGCCTGCAGGATTTCAACGTCCATAACAAACTTTTCATAGCAAGCTACGAGGCCACCTTCGAGCCAACCAGCTGCGTGCATAACGAAGTTTGTGCCTGCAAGGAATGTTGCGTGCATTGTCATCAAGGTTTGGTAACCCGCCTGAGCATCAACAGTCTGGGCAGCATTTAGTCCGCCACCACCACGGAATGGCAAGTTAAAGTGACGCGCAATCTGGCCAGTGCAAAGCAAACCCATTGCTGATTCTGGAGTACCGAACATTGGGGAACCGGACTGCATGTCAATGTTTGAAAGGAATGAGCCAAACACAACTGGGCAGCCTGGGCGAACTAGCTGTGCCAAAGCGTTGTCGGCTCGGCAATGCGAACCATCGCCGACGATCTGAAGGGTCTAGAACTTCAGGCATGGGTTACCACCGCCTACCTAATTACCTC
>WLGZ01000072.1 GCA_009702945.1 Actinomycetota bacterium
CATTCATTTTGGCAATCGTTTTGATTTCTATGTTGCATGTTGGTGACCTAGGTCTAGAACACCGGGAAGAAATAAACGATCAAGAAAAGTTTTGGACCAGCACATTGCGTGGCTTACAAGTACTTAAGTCCGATAAGGCGATGTACTACTTAACAATTTCTATTGTTTTCTTGGCGATGGTTTATCTGCCCACAGAATCTGTTGTCTTGCCAAAGTACTTCTCAGACATCGATGATCCGCGTGGTTTGGGTTACGTGCTGTCTTCAATGGCACTTGGCGGTATCGCAACAACTCTTGCTTATCCAAAGTTAGTTAAGCATTTTAAGAAACGAAGTATCGTTATAGGTGCACTAGCTGCAACTTCGCTTGCGATGATTCCGATGACATTCTTCCCGCCACTTGGGTTGTTCGTGCTTGCCGGATTCTTACTTGGGCTTGGTTGGGGTCCGATGAATCCACTGATGAACTCAATGGTGCAACAACGCGTAGCACCGCATATTCAAGGTCGAGTTTTTGGTGTGCAAACTTCCTTGTTTTATGCCAGCGGTCCGATTGGAATGTTTGTAACTGGTGTGAGTGTTGATGCATTTGGTGTGCGCCCGGTCTACATCGCAGCAGTTTCAATCCTGATTGTCTTCCAGCTATTCATTATGTTCTTGCCAGATCTCCACGATTTAGATCGCGAAGCGCAATACTAGAGAAATGACTCGGCCCACGCTCGATAACTGGATGCTTCCGGAAAATACGTTTTGGTCATTTCGCCATGTTCGGGAATTGATTCCAACTGCACAAGTAGATTGTGCTAACTCTCCTCGAGTGCTCAACAAGAAAATTAATTCCGCGCTTGGCGAGGTTTCAGTTGAAACCCATACTGGGACTCAAAGGATTTCTGACTATTTGTCTAGTACTCACACCGACTCCTTCACTGTCGCAAAAGGCGACGATCTGGTTTTTGAATGGCTAGCTCCAGGAGTTAGCGATGTTGAGCCACATTTGATTTTTAGTGTTACCAAATCATTCACTGGAATGCTGGTGGGTTCCTTGGTGCAAGAAGGCTTAATCGATGTTGATGCCTTAGTTACCAAGTATGTTCCGGAGATTGCTGACAGCGGATTCGGAGATGCAACTGTTCGTAACCTGCTGGACATGGCTGCTAGTTACCAATTCGAAGAGGACTACACGCCCGGCCCAGACATCATTGCTTATCGCCATTCCGTTGGTTGGTATCCAGCTCCACTTGGTGCGCCAAACTTGCACGACTTCATCGCCTCACGAAAGAAAGAGGGCGAACACGGTCAGAAGTTCCGCTACATGTCACCAACAACTGATTTGGTTGGTTGGGTAATTGAAGCAGCCAGTGGCATGCCATATGCCGAAGCACTCTCTAAATTCATTTGGAGCAAGATCGGATCGGAAGCGCCAGGTCACATCACAGTAGATCGACAGGGCTCTCCAAGAGCTGCTGGTGGACTCTCGGTAATCCCCCGCGACTTAGTTCGCTTTGGCATGATGATTCGCGATGGTGGCATGGGAGCAATCGATCCAGAATTCTTGCTAGACGTCTACGAAAATGGCAGTGCCGAACAATGGGCAACTGGAGACTTTAAAGACTTCTTTGAAAAAGGCGTGTATCGATCCTTCTGCTACAAACCAGGTACGGATCCAGATGTGATTATGGGTATTGGTATTCATGGACAAATGCTCTATGTTGATCGACCGCGTGGAGTTGTTGTTGCTAAGCAATCATCTTGGCCAAATCCAGATTCCGAAGAAATGCATCTAGACGCATACAACGCTTGTCGGGCAATTGCCCATGCACTTGGCTAGCTTGAGGTAGTTACGCCTGTAATTCCCAGTTCCTACTGCAGGTAATTACGCTTGTAATTCCCAGTGCGTCACTTCTGGTGGGTTTGCAAAGAAGGGTCCGATTAATCCGCGCCACTGTGTAAACAAGTCAGACTCGCGGAAACCAACCATGTGGTCATCAACAGTGTCCCAGCCAATTGCAATCAAATAAGTCGATGGCTTTTCAACACCGCGGTGCACGTGAATAACTTGAAACCCCTTGGCTTGCGCAACAACTGCCTTGGCTTGTTCCATCGCAGCTTCAAATTCAAGTTCTTTTCCTGGCACGATCTCCATGAATGCAGTTTCCATAATCATGGTTGCCAGATTACCTTTTGGCTCGCTTCTCATCCCACACTGGCTCATCAGATTCCCGAACCGTTGAATCTGCACCGAAGATTACGAAGCGATCCATAGTTCGGGAGAACCAGCGATCATGAGTTACCGCAAGCACCGTGCCTTCGAAAGCATCAAGTGCCCGCTCAAGTGATTCAGCAGATTCCAGGTCAAGGTTGTCGGTCGGTTCATCCAGTAACAACAAAGTTGCGCCAGATAATTCGAGTAACAGAATTTGGAATCTGGCTTGCTGGCCGCCAGATAAGGATTCAAACTTTTGTTCACTTGCCCCGGCTAAGCCATAGCGATCCAAAGCTCGAGCCGATTGTTCTTGTTGCATGCCGCTTCGGTGTTCGTCACCACGATGCAAAATCTCAATCAAAGTTTTACCCATTAGTTCTGGATGATGATGCGTCTGGGCGAACCAACCTGGTCTAATGCGCGCCCCCAGTTTTGCACTGCCAGTGTGGGCGACTGGATCAATCGTGACATCACTAATCGGTAAATGCTCTAACTCAGGATCGGATCCACCGGCTGCAAGTAAGCGCAGGAAGTGACTCTTGCCAGATCCGTTGGCGCCAAGGATTCCAACTCGTTCGCCAAACCAAATTTCTAGATCAAATGGTTCAACTAATCCAGTTAAGGAAAGCTCTTCGCAGACAACTGCTCGTTTACCAGTACGACCACCTTTAAGGCGCATCTTTACATTTTGTTCAATTGGGATTTCTTGCGGTGGCCCAATTTCTTCAAACTTCTTTAATCGAGTTTGCGCAGCCTGATATCGCGAAGCCAATCCGTCATTGAATTTGGCTTTGACTTTAAGCATTTGAACTAGATCTTTAATCTTTTGGTGTTCTTCATCCCAACGACGTCTAAGTTCTTCTAGGCGGGCAAAGCGATCTTTACGCGCTTGGCCATGAGAGGCAAATCCCCCACCGTGAATCCAGACCGAGTTTCCGGCATGGCCTAACTCAAGAGTCACAATCTGCTTTGCCGTGTTGGCTAACAACTCGCGATCATGGCTTACGTAAAGCACGGTTTTCTTGGTTTCGTTTAGCTGATCTTCTAGCCACTTCTTGCCAGGAACGTCTAAGTAGTTATCTGGTTCATCAAGCAACAGAACTTCTTCTGGGCCACGTAACAAAGCTTCTAAAACTAATCGCTTTTGCTCACCACCGGAAAGACTGCCAGCCGATCGATATTGCGCTTGATCAAATGGCAATTGAATTGCAGCCATAGTGCAAACATCCCAAAGGACTTCGATGTCGTATCCACCAACATCAGCCCAGTCTGCAATAGCTTGGGCATAAGCCATCTGATTCTTTTCGCTGTCATCTTCCATCATGGCTAGTTCAGTGGCATCAATCCGAGCAGCCGTTTGGGCAATTGCAGGTGGCGCAACCGTCAGCAATAAGTCTCGAACTGTGCCATCGGTCATGTGACCGACGAACTGACGCATCACGCCCAGTCCACCGGTGCGAGCAATACTTCCTTCATGCGGTTGTTCATCGCCAGCAATCATTCGCATCAGCGTGGATTTGCCAGCACCGTTTGCACCAATCAGCGCAGTAATTGCACCTTCGCCCACTCGAAACGAAACATCAAGTAACAAAATCCGACCATCAGGAAGTGAGTAAGTTACATGCTGGACATCAAGATGCCCCATCAGAATCCCTTACTTGCAATGTCTCTGCGATCCGCTTGGCATACTCGCTGGCATCAGGATACTTAACGTCAACCAAAGTAAGTCCTAGAGCTGGAGCGGCAAATACATGAGCTTCACGTTCTCGGCCTGCCAAGTAGTTTTCCAGCCAGGCCTTATCGAACTTGCCTTCGCCAATCGCCAGAACGGCGCCAATCAATCCGCGCACCATTGAATAGCAAAATGCATCTGCTTCTAATTCAACTTTGATTAATCCATCGGCGGTTTCAGTCCAGTCAAACTTCATCAAAGTGCGAATGGTTGTGGCACCTTCACGCTTTTTGCAGAATGCTGAAAAGTCATGCAGCCCAATTAATGATTGGCTGGCATTATTCATTGCTGGAACATCTAAGGGTAGGTAGCTCCGGTGTGCCCGATCGCGAAGCAATGGATTGCGCTGTCCCTGGTAAATCAAATACTCATACCGACGCGATAAGGCTGCAAACCGAGCATCAAAGTCTGAGGTTGTGACTTCGAGTTCCTGGATTGAAATGTCTTCCGGAAGAATCGCATTAATTCTGTATGTCAGATCCTTCATATCTATTGCATCTGTTTCGGAAATGTCGAAATGAATTACCTGGGCAGTTGCATGAACTCCGGCATCGGTTCGTCCTGCGCACTGCACAATAACTCGATCGACTCGAAGAAACGTAGAAATGGCATTTTCAAGTTCGCCCTGAACTGTGCGTCGGTCTGGTTGCATTCCCCAGCCCGAGAAATCTTTACCGTCGTAAGAAATTTTGCCGCGAATGCGAATGAGCCCCTGCGCTGCGTTAGCAACGAGGGGCTCATTCGATAGAACCATTTATTTACGCTTCGTCAGTTTTTTCTTCAGAATCGGCTTCAACTAC
The DNA here is from genome assembly GCA_009702945.1 of Actinomycetota bacterium. Classification (GTDB taxonomy): domain Bacteria; phylum Actinomycetota; class Actinomycetes; order S36-B12; family UBA5976; genus UBA5976. The sequence continues at coordinate 4,735 of WLGZ01000072.1, forward strand.
AGCTTCTGCTGCTACCTCTTCTTCAATTACTGCTACTTCTTCTACAGCAGCAACTTCTTCGACTGAGTCCACTACCTCGTCGACTACGGTTTCAGATGGAGCATCTTCTGCTGCAACTTCTTCGACTACTACTACTGCTGCTGCGGCTGCTTCCTTGGCTGCTGCAGCGTCTTTTGCTGCCTTTGCCATTTCGGCTTCCTTAGCTGCCCTGCGTGCAACACCTTCAGCAGCGCGAGCTGCATCAAGAGCTTCAACAAGTTCAATCACTGCCATGGGAGCGTTGTCGCCCTTACGTGGACCAATCTTGACGATGCGGGTGTAGCCACCTTCGCGGTTTTCGTAGCGTGGACCAATCTCAGCGAAAAGTGTGTGCACTACATCCTTGTTACGGATGACTGTCAAAACTCGACGACGGGCATGTAGATCGCCCTTCTTTGAGATTGTGATCAATCGCTCGGCAACCGGAC
>WLGZ01000073.1 GCA_009702945.1 Actinomycetota bacterium
CTAATTTCTTGGCAAAATTCAAGTTACTTTTTGGCGTCGGCCATTTCGGCCAATTCCTTAGCCATTTCTGCGCCCCGCCGAATCGCTTCGCCCTGCCAAGTTACCCAGGCACTGACTCCTTCACGGGTGCCAGAAATGTATCCGGTTAATGCTTTTACATACGCATGTCTGCCTAATAAAAATGCGCCGTATTCACTCATAACTAATCCATCGTTGTCTACGTCACGAGCAGCCAAAATCAATCGCGTGCTCGCGCGCGCGACTAGATAAGAACCTTGAGTAAACGGTCGCAAAGTTGCAAGTTCGGCATGCGCAATCGCCGCTACCAAAATTGATGAAGCTTTAGATTCAATTACCAAATCAACTAACTGACTCATTCGTTCTTGTAAAACTTCATGTGGTGGCACACTTCCTAACCGAAGTGGGTCATTGACATCATTTGTTGTGCGAGGTCTTCCTCGATCCTCATCGGTAGAAACAAACGTGTGAAGTCTTGCTAAAACTTTAAGTGGTTCAGTTCTAAACGCTAAACGTTGTAGGTCTGCTTCGGCAGTGACCAACAGTCCTTGGTCTGAGAGTAAACCCATCGGCGATACTTCAGGTTCCATCGTTGGATCTTTTGGCATTTGCGCGCCATCAAGCGCAGCAGTTGCAAACCCGGCAATTCTTCGAGTGTAAGGAATCAGTGAATCCTTATGGCGGCGAACGGTTCTATTCCACATCAATTCGTCAATTGCTTTTAATGTGGTTTCACATTCACTTGCAACACCAGGGATCGAAAGAAGGTTACTTAGTGGATCAACCTTTGATTGCGAAGACACTTTTATTACTTGGAGCCCGGACGCAAATTAGAAATTGTGTTGACGGTATCTGTAACTGACTTTGCGGTCTTGGTGCCGAATGTGATCTTTGAAACTTGACGCTTTGCTAATAATCCAAGAAAAACTGCACCGAGAATTAGTCCACCAACAACAAATAGGAAGCTCACCCAAAGTTCAAATCCGAGTGTGTTTATGTAATAAGCGGCTGCGATAAAAACAAATACGATTGCTAGGTTCAACATTGCAATTGCGGTGATGAAAAGGCCAGAAGATTTTGCTATGCGACCCACAGACTCTTTTGCTTCTGCTTGGGCAAGTTCAATATGACTATTAACTAGCGACGTTAAATCATCTTTAATTGAATTAATCATAGATACAAAGCTCGCATCTTTTTCAGGACTCATTTTTCCTCCGTGACTAACTCTACTTGGGAAACGGGAAGAGTTAGAAATTAATTTTGCTGCAACAAGTGCACGCTTTTCCTGATCTGTAACGCGATTACTGCCAATACTGCAGCTATTACGCTTGCCATCAAGACTGACAGTCGAGCTAATGAGTCAAGCTCGGCATCACCAACGAATGCGAGTTTGGTGATTAGTAACGACACAGTAAAGCCAACACCCGCCAGCAATCCAATGGCTAGGACATCGCCCCAGAAAAGTGAACTGCTTAACTCTGCCTTGGTGAATCGAGCTGCCAGCCAAGCAAACCCCAAAATTCCAATTGGTTTTCCAACTACTAAGCCAAGCATCACACCGACTGATACTGGCGAAGTAAATGTTTGCGCTACTGATATGCCAACGATTGATATTCCCGCTGCAAAGAATGCAAATACCGGAACACAAAGGCCTGCAGACCAGGGATGGAATTTATCGAGCGCACTTTCCAACGGAGATTCCGTTTCGCCTTCCTTAGTCTTGATTCGCATAACAAGACCGAGCGCAACGCCAGCAATCGTTGCATGAACTCCACTCTGGTGAAGTAAAACCCAGGTTGCAATTCCTAATGGTAGATAAAGAATTGGGCTTCGAATTCCTTTACGTTGGGCTATCGCGAAAATAACAATGCATGATGCTGATGCTAATAAGTATGAGGAAACGATCGCAGAAGAATAGAAGATCGCAATCACGATGATTGCGCCGAGGTCATCTACAACTGCAAGCGAAAGAAGAAATGCTCGAAGTTCAATTGGAAGACGGCGGCCAGCGATTCCGAGAACAGCCAAGGCAAATGCGATGTCAGTTGCCATCGGAATTCCCCAGCCGTTAGCGCTGGGTGTTCCTGCATTTATTGCAAAGAAGATAACAGCGGGGACGATCATGCCGCCTAGTGCTGCAGCGATTGGCACTGCTGCATTGGCTCGGTTGCTCAATGAGCCAGAAACCAATTCGTATTTCAGTTCCATGCCGGCAACAAAAAAGAAAATCGCCAGTAATCCGTCAGCTGCCCAGGTAGCAACAGTTAGATCCAAATGAATTGATTCAATTCCAATTACAGTATTTGAAAGTGAAAAGTACCAATCTGACCATGATGAGTTCGCAATGATCATCGCAGCTGTTGCCGCAACAAGAAGTAGCGCCCCGCTATATGTTTCGTTTTGTAGTAACTTGCGAATCCTGGAACGTGATTTTGGAGTCAGCTCATCAAATGATTGAATCGCTTGTTCCATAACCCTCAGTCTACTTTGAAATCGGGTCTACAACTTAGTCATCATCGCTTGATGAGTTACTCAATCCATCACTAATTAGATTCATAATCGTTGGATCTGCAAGCGTTGTTACATCACCCAGTGTTCGGTTTTCGGCAACATCGCGAAGTAGTCGGCGCATGATTTTGCCAGACCGGGTCTTTGGCAATTCTGCAACGATCAAAATTTGCCGAGGCCGTGCGATGGCGCCAATCTCTTTAGCCACATGCGCGCGTAATGCTTGCGCAACGCCTGGTCCGTCTTCAGACCCTGCTCGCAAAATCACAAACGCCACAATTCCTTGCCCGGTTGTTTCATCGTTAGCACCAACCACTGCAGCTTCGGCAACCGTTGGATGTGAAACTAATGCAGACTCAACTTCAGTTGTTGAGATGCGGTGTCCAGAAACATTCATGACATCGTCGACTCGTCCAAGTAGCCAAATCGCTCCGTCGTTATCCCACTTCGCACCATCACCTGCGAAGTATTGCGACTTAAAGCGTGACCAATAAGTTTCTTTGTAGCGATCCATGTCGCCCCAAATTCCACGCAACATTGCGGGCCAAGGCTGGGTTAAAACTAAATACCCACCACTGCCATGACCGACAGCAACACCTGCATCATCAAGAATTTCGGCAGAGATTCCGGGAATTGGTCCCATTGCAGAACCTGGCTTAGTTCCGGTTACGCCTGGCAGTGGACTGATCATGATTCCACCAGTTTCGGTTTGCCACCAAGTGTCAACGATTGGGCAATTGTTTGCGCCAATAACTTCGCGGTACCACATCCAAGCTTCTGGATTAATTGGTTCGCCAACGCTTCCTAGTAATCGCAGGCTTGATAAGTCGTGTGCTTGCGGGAACTCATCTCCCCATTTCATGAAGGTACGAATCGCGGTTGGCGCTGTGTAAAGAATTGTTACTCCGTACTTAGCAACGATCTCCCACCAGCGACCTTTATGTGGAGTGTCTGGAGTTCCTTCATAAATAACTTGAGTCGCGCCGTTTGCAAGCGGTCCATACGTTACATATGAATGGCCAGTGATCCAGCCGACGTCGGCAGTACACCAGTAAACATCTGTTTCAGGTTTCAAATCAAAAATCACTCGATGCGTGTATGACGCTTGAGTTAAATAGCCACCAGTAGTGTGCAGGATTCCCTTTGGTTTTCCCGTTGTTCCAGAGGTGTAAAGAATGAAAAGCGGATGTTCGGAATCAAAAGCTTGTGGGGTGTGGCTGGTTGATTGACGAGAGACTATGTCATCCCACCAAACATCGCGTTCACTATTCCAATTAACTTCTTGTTCGGTTCGCTTTACAACCAAAACATTCTTAACGCTTGGCATGTTCTCGATTGCTTCATCTACTGCGACCTTAAGACCGAAAGCACTTCCCTTTCGGAAACCTCCGTCAGCGGTAATTACCAAACTTGCTGAGGCATCTTCGATGCGACTGCGAAGTGACTCTGCAGAAAATCCACCGAATACAACGGAGTGCGGCGCACCAATGCGCGCGCAAGCCAGCATAGAAATTACTGCTTCTGGAATCATCGGCATATAAATTGCAACGCGATCTCCAGCTTTAATTCCTAATTCGGTTAAGGCATTTGCAGTTTGACTAACTGAGTCGAGCAAATTTTTGTAAGTAATGGTTTGGGTGTCACCGCGTTCACCTTCGAAATGAATTGCTACTCGTGATCCATTTCCGGCCGCAACATGTCGGTCAACACAGTTAACCGAAATATTTAATTTTCCGCCTACAAACCATTTAGATACTGGGGCTTCGGACCAATCAAGAACTTGATTCCACTTGGTGTCCCACTGCAAATTTTCTGCTTGTTTTTCCCAGAAACCTTCGCGATCAGATCTGGCGCTTTCATAGAGATCTGCTTTGCCATTGGCCTGGGCAGCAAATTTTTCAGATGGTGGAAATACTCGGTCTTCGTGAGACAAGTTCTCTAACGCTTCGCCGCTCATTTATCCACGCTTTCATGTTGGTTCGTTTTTACGCTTTAGATATAACAACGATAGTTCTCTTAGTTAAGGCTCGGGTCAAGTTAAATACAGATTTTTCCATTGATCTGGCTACTTATTACACGGCTAATGTCTTGATTTCCGTTGCAATTTTGGTTACTAAGTTCGAAGGCTGCATTGCACTTTCTAGTCCAGCTACTACTCCTAATAGTTCAGGGAAACCTGCTAACGCACCAGTCCTGGTTACTTTGCATAATGGGTTCTGTGCCTGAGGGGCTTCGTCACGATCGGCAATCAAACCTAGCCAAGTGGTTTCCCAGCTAGCCAAGATTTCAGGTTCCTGTGGAACTGAAAAGAAGTGTCCAACTGGAGCATCGTGGCGCAAAGTTAAAAGAGATGAATCTTTTAGTCTGCGAGTTAGAACCATTGCCCAAGCTAGTTCCGTATTTCCTTTGCGAATCGCACACGGCGTTCGACAAGTTCGCTGGCCGCTGACGTCGGATGATGGATTAGGCACACTCGCACAGATACTTAGTGAAGCCGCGACTCGAGAATGACTATCACGAAGATAGATTCGCCAATTCTTCTGGGATTGATTTGCAGTGATCACATTTGCGAATGCTTTACGTTGCTGTCGATTCAGTGGGCACGCATCTGTCTGCCACATTGAATTTGGTTGCGAG